>JABDJF010000255.1 GCA_013002645.1 Myxococcales bacterium | reverse complement strand
ATATAGACAAGTACCAGTACCTTCGCGCCGTACAAGAGCGGCAGGAGATTCTCTTCTACGCATTGCTCGAAAAGCATCTCGACGAGATGCTGCCCATTGTCTACACACCGACGGTCGGGGCGGCAGTGCAGCAGTTCAGCGCGCTTTACCAGAACCCTCGGGGTCTTTCGTACTCGCCGCTCAACATCGATAGAGCCGACCAAACACTCGAGTGCTACCCGATGGAAGACGTCCGCATGATCGTCGCGACCGACTCCTCGGCAATTCTCGGGATTGGCGACCAGGGCTACGGCGGCCTCGCGATTCCGATTGGAAAGATGGCGCTCTACACCGTCGGCGGCGGCGTCAGCCCGTTCCACACCATGCCGGTAGCGCTGGACGTAGGCACCGATCGGATGGACTTGATCAACGATCCGAACTACCTGGGCGTTCGACAGAAGCGGCTTCGCGGAGACGACTACTACAAGTTCCTGGATCAATTCGTCGAAGCTGTCTGGAAGCGTTGGCCCGACGCCGTGATTCAGTGGGAGGACCTCTCGAAGACTGCGGCCTTCAGCGTGCTGGAGCGATACCGCGATCGCGGCCCTTCATTCAACGACGACATACAGGGGACCGGCGCCGTGGCCCTTGCTGGCATCCTCGCAGCCTGCCACCTTCGCAATGAAAGCTTGAAGGACGAGATCTTCGTCATTCATGGTGCAGGTGCCGGCGGGGTGGGCGTGGCGTGGGCGATCCGCGAAGGGCTGGTTCGCGCGGGCCTGAGCCGTGCGGACGCAGAATCGCGGGTGTTTGTGCTCGACTCCCAGGGGCTGCTTCTCACCGACCGCGACATGGAAGAGTACAAGCGCGGATTCGCGCAGGACCGCGCAGTCGCACAGGACTGGAAGTTCGAAGGCGACACGCCGGACTTGGTCGAGACGATCCGGAATGCTGGAGCCACGGTTCTCCTGGGGCTCTCGGGTAGACCGGACGCGTTTAGTGAAGAAGTCGTCCGCGCCATGGCCGACAACCACAAGTGGCCGATTGTCTTTCCGCTCTCCAACCCCACGAGCTCGGCAGAAGCCAAACCCGTCGACATCTTCCGATGGACCGATGGTCAGGCAATTGTCGCGACCGGCAGCCCCTTCGAACCGGTCATGATGGGGGGCGTGACGCACCCAATAGGCCAAGGCAACAATGCCTTCATCTTCCCCGGTCTCGGCTTTGGCGCAATCCTGAGCGACGCCAAGTCAATCACCGATGGCATGGTGTTGGAAGCGTCCCAGGCCCTAGCCGACTACACCATCGAGAAATACGTCGAAGGCGGCCTCATCTATCCACCGGTCAGCGATATCCAGGAAACCTCGGTCCGAGTGGCCACCGCCGTCGTTAAACAAGCCATCGCCGATGGCGTAGCCCGCCGAGAAAACATCCCCGAAGACATCGAATCCTTCGTCCGAGAACGTTTCTGGCACCCGACCTACCTACCGTTCGTCCGCGGCCAACTCAGCTAGGGACACGCTCCCACCCCAAAACCTACGTGGTTCCAGCCACTTAGATCCCGCACCGCGAAAACTCACGTCGCGCCGCTTCGATCGGGGCGTTCGAACCGCTTCCGATCGTCGCGAGGTCTCCGATCTGGGTACACCTGAGACCAGTCGTCGCGATCGCGGTAGTAGGCAAACCAATCGCGGAAGGCAGCGGCTCGTTCGTTGGGGCCGCTCCCGAGCGACTGATACCAACTGCTCGGACTCCACAGCTTCGAGATGAGGGACTCGTCCGACCGGTACCCGGCGTGCAGCGGATAGCTGGACCACCGATACGCCTCGGGTTCCGAGCAGATGTTTGCGCGCACCGGATTGAGCTCGACGTACGCTGTGGTAATCGCCATCTGCTCATCAGAAACGATGGGAATGCACCTATATCGTTGCTCAAACAACTTCCCCGTTGCGCCACGACTGGCGTTGCGAAACTGAGCGTATCGTTGAGCGAAGTGGCGAACAAACCTCGAGAGTTGCAGGTGGTTGCACGGCGTAACAATCAGATGAACGTGATTCGTCATCAACGTAGTGGCGTGAACGGGAACGCGCTGTTTCTCGCTGCCTTGGAGCAGGCGATCGAGAAAGAAGTGCCTTTCGTGGGGGTACGAGAAGAGACGCCGACGATTGTTGCCGCGGAGAATGACGTGGTGGGGATGGTGAGGATTCACGAGGAGACGGCGAGGCAGACGGGGCATGTAACCGTTGTCGGCCATGGCGACCCAAAGTTGTGTTTTCGCGGTATGCCGCATAGCTCCTTGTTATCTCTGGAGTTTTCGGGCTATAGCGTGTCCCTATGGAAATTGCGGTGGCGCTGTTTGAGCAGGTTACGGCGCTGGATGCGGTGGGGCCTTATGAAGTGCTTCAACGCCTTCCCGGCGCCGAGGTTCGTTTCGTCGGGCGCCGCAGGGGAGAGGTTCGAACCGACAATGGGTTTTTGGGACTCACGGTCGACTGTACGTTCGAGGAGGTGAGCAACCCGGACGTGCTCTTGATTCCAGGTGGGATTGGGACCCGCGCACTCGTGCACGATGATTTGGTTCTCGATTGGATTCGAAACGCGCACGAAACCAGTCAATTCACGAGCTCAGTATGCACCGGATCGCTGCTCCTTGCGGCTGCGGGCTTGTTGAATGGGCGAAAGGCAACCACCCATTTCTCCGCGCAACATTTGCTTCTGAAATATGGCGCGATTCCGACCAAGGAGCGTGTAGTTCAGGAAGGCAAAATAGTCACTGCCGCCGGTGTCTCGAGCGGAATCGACATGGCCTTGCGTCTCGCCGAGCTACTCACCGACCCAACGACCGCGAAAGCACTGCAGCTGATGATCGAGTACGATCCTCAGCCACCGTACGATGCTGGCGCACTGCACAAGGTCGACGCGACCGTGCTTTCTCGAGTCCAAGAGCTGGCGCGGGATAAGAACTAGCTCCTTGGATACGTTCCACCGTATCGAGAGCGATTTTCGCGGTGCAGGGTCTAAGCGCCTGTCATTACGTTGCTTTTCGAGGCGGAGCGTGTCCCCTAGGAGAGGGCGCCGCCGTCGGCTCGGATTTCGGTGCCGTTGATGTAGCGAGCGTCGTCGGAGGCTAGGAATGCGATGACGGATGCGGCGTGCTTGGGTTTGGCGAAGCCGACGAAGGGCATGGCGCCTTTGAGAAGATCCATGTCGGCACCTTCGGGGGCTTTGAAGTCGCCGTGGAGCGAAGTTGCGATGCCTCCGGGGACGATGCAGTTCGCGCGGAGGCCTTGCTTCACGTACTCCTGGTACAGGGCGCGGGTCATCGAGAGAATCCCACCCTTCGATGCCGCATAAGCGCTCATCCAGGGGTGGCTGCCCAACGCCGACGTCGACGAGCAGTTCACGATTGCACTGAACCGGTTCTTCAGCAGATGTGGGAGCGCGGCGTGATTCACATAGAACGTGCCGTTGAGGTTGATGTCGATAATCTCGTGCCACTGATCGAACGTCATCTCATGGGTGTGATAGGTGCGGAGGATCCCCGCGCAGTGACACAAAGTGTCGAAGCCGCCCATGTCTTCCGCCGCCTTGTCGACCACCTCTCTGACCCGAGCGCCGTCCGTGACGTTGCACTCGTAGACCCAGGCTTTGACTCCCTGCGCTTCAGCAAACTGCTTCGTGGCCGAGAGCCCCTCGGCGTTCATGTCGATGAGAGCGACGTTGCCGCCTTCTTCCGCGATGCGCTGGGCGGTCGCCTGACCGATGCCCGCGGCCGCGCCCGTGATCACGACATTCTTTCCTTCAAACCTTTTCATGGTAGTTCTCGCTCTTCCTGGCTGTTCGCTAGTAACCGTGGAGCTCCGCCCAGCGCCGCCGGTGCTGAGAAGGCATGCCAAACGTCATGTATGTGGACTGTGCACGCTTCATGTAGAACCCGATGTCATGGGCGTCGGTTACACCGATGCCGCCATGCATTTGGATGGCTTCTTTCGCCGCGTGCATGAAAGTCTCGGAGCCCATCGCCTTCGCAAGCGAAGCCAGGCGCGGAACTTCATCCGGCGACTCGTCGATCGCCCTCGCTGCGGCCAGCACGACGGAGCGTGTCAGCGCGATGTCCGTGTACACCGACACTGCGCGGTGCTGAAGCGCCTGAAAAGAGCCGATGGGCACGCCAAACTGCTCGCGTTCCTTGATGTAGTCGACTGTGTCGGTGAAGGCCTGCTCCGACGCTCCAAGCATCTGCGCCGCGAGCCCCACCGATGCGCGATCGAAAACCGCCCCCAACAAAGCCGCGCCCGCGTCCAGCCCGCCGACGACCGCATCGCTCTTCACCCGAACGCGTTCGAGCCGGACGATGGCGGCGTTCAGGCCATCCATTCGAGACTGCCGGATCACCGTGACGCCCGACTGCGTAGGATCGACCAAGAACAACGCGTACCCGGTGTCCGAGGTTGCCGCAGACACGATGATCCGATCGGCGAGGTGACCGTCGAGCACCTGTAGCTTTTCGCCGCTGAGCTCGAAGCCATCGGACGAGTCCTTTGCAACCGTAACCGGCTTGGACGCGTCTCCGCGGCTGCCGGCTTCTTCGTAGCCGATGGCGATGAGCGTTTCGCCGGCGGCAACTCCAGGCAAGAGCGCCTTCTTTTGCTCCTCGCTTCCCCCAAGGAGAAGCGCTTGGGTGCCAAGCAACAAGGTCGACACGAAAGGCTCGGGCATCAGCTCGCGTCCGCTTTGCTCCAAGACCACGGCGAGATCGAAGAAGCCGAGCCCCATGCCCTCGTATCGCTCGGGAATCTGCAGTCCAAGCCAGCCCAGCTCCGCCATCTCGCTCCAGAGCTCGCGGGAGAACCCGACTCCGTCCCTGGAATCCCGAAAGGCGCGAATGCGTGCGGCAGGCGCACGCTCGCGGATGAACTCGTGGGCCGTCTTGGCAAGCATCTTCTGCTCTTCGTTCAAGAGAAGAAAGGGCGCCCTATCCTTTGTCATTTCTTCCCCTCTGGGAGGCCGAGCACGCGCTTGGAGACGATGTTCTTTTGAATTTCGGACGACCCGCCTTCGATTGTGCTCGCACGCGATCGCAGCCAGTCGCGGGTGTACTGAAGATCATCCGCGTCGAAGCCCGGCCCTTCCCAACCGAGGCCCTGCGTTCCCGCGACCTGCATGCCGAGCTCGAATCGCCTTTGCTTGAGCTCCGACCCCACGATCTTGGTAATCGAGCCTTCAGGCCCTGGCGTACCCGACTCGGCGCTCTGTTGAATTCGAGCGAGCGTGAGGTGGAACGCCTCTTCTAGCATCCCAAGCGACGCGACCTCGTCACGCAGCAGCGGATCGGGGATGGCGCCTTCGGGCACAGCCAAGTGTTTGCGAGCCCTGGCCACGACCTCGCGCTGCGCGGACCCGGGCTGCCGCGCAATCGAACGTCCTATTGAAGAGCGTTCGTGCCCGAGAATTGCTTTCGCAATCGTCCAGCCTTCATTCTCGGTGCCCACGAGATTCGCCGTGGGCACACGGACGTTGTCGAAGAAGGTTTCGCAGAACGGCGAATATCCGCTGATCAGGTCGATGCGGCGCACCGTGATGCCGGGCGTGTCGAGATCCACCAAGACAACCGAGATCCCCATCTGCTTCTTGGGCGCGTTCGGGTCGGTCCGCGCAAGACAATAGATCCAATCGCTCAGGTCGGCGTGCGAGGTCCAAATCTTTTGGCCGTTCAACACGAGCTCGTCGCCGTCGCGCACCGCCCTGAGCTGTAGGTTCGCGAGATCGGACCCGGCGTTGGGCTCCGAGTATCCCTGGCACCAGCGCACTTCACCACGGGCAATGCCCGGCAGGTGCTGCGCACGCTGCGCATCGTTGCCATAGTCGAGCAGCACGGGACCAAACATCGCGAGGCCCTGCCCTGCAACGGGACGTGGCACGCCGATCGCCTTCATCTCCGCGTGGATGATATTCTCTTGCTCGCGGCTGAGGCCGCCGCCGCCGTATTGCTCGGGCCACGCCGGCGCCGTCCAGGATTTCTCGATGCCAAGGTCGCGCCAGCGCAACAGATCAGGGTCGGTCTCTTCGCATTTGGATCCACCCCAGTAGCCTTCGAACGGCCCGCTTCCGCTCGTCTCCCAGAGCGACTTCGGCGCGTTCTCGCGAACCCAGGCGCGCGCTTCGGCGCGGAATGCTTCCAAGCCAGTCACGCGGTCACTCTGCGGTTCCCGCCTTCTTCATGTCGAGGGCGACATCCTCGATCATGTCTTCCTGGCCGCCAACCGTCTTCATTCGCCCGAGCTCCACCAAAATGTCGGTCGACTTGAGCCCGTATTTCTCAGCGGCGCGCTTCGCATGAAGCAAGAAGGACGAATAGACGCCGGCATATCCAAGCGTCAGGGAATCACGATCGACCCGGACCTTGTGGGTCATCAGCGGGTAGACAATCTCTTCGGCGATGTCCATCAGCTTCCACATGTCGACCCCGGTGTCGACGCCCATCCGGTGAAGCACGGCAACGAACGACTCGAGCGGCGTGTTCCCTGCGCCTGCACCCATGCCGGCCACCGAGCCATCGATGCGGGCGGCGCCAGCCTCGATAGCCGCAAGCGAGTTCGCAATCCCCATGTGCATGTTGTGGTGACCATGGAATCCCACCTCGACGTCTGCATCGAGCTTTTCGCGGAAGAGGCTTACCCTGGCGGTCACGTCGTCCGGGAGCATGAACCCAGCGGAATCGGTGATGTAGAGGCAATTCGCGCCGTAGCCCTGCATGAGCTTGGCCTGCTCGAGGAGCTCTTCCGGACCGATCATGTGAGCCATCATCAGGAAGCCCACCGTGTCCATTTCCATTTTGGCACCGAGGCCGATGTGTTGCTCCGACACGTCCGCCTCGGTGCAGTGGGTGGCCACGCGAATCGTCTCCACCCCGCAGTCGTGGGCCATCCTCAGGTGATCGACCGTTCCAATCCCTGGAATCAGCAAAGCGGAGATCTTGGCTCGCGTCATCTTGGGCACGACCGCTCGAAGGTACGCTTCGTCGCTCGCCGCCGGAAAGCCGTAGTTCACCGAGGCGCCGCCGAGCCCGTCCCCATGGGTCACCTCGATGAGCGGCACGCCCGCCTCGTCGAGCGCCGTCGCCACCTCGATCATCTGTTCGGGCGTGAGCTGGTGGCGCTGGGGATGCATACCGTCCCGCAAGCTCATGTCGTGGAGCGTGACCTTCTTACCCTGGAGATTCATGCTGCCTCCGCGCGCTGAATTTCTTCGGCGATGAGCTCGGCGGTCCGCAGGCCCGCGGCCGTCATGATATCGAGATTGCCGGCATACTTCGGCAGGAAGTCACCCAGGCCTTCGACTTCCATATAGAACGAGACACGGTTGCCATCGAAGACGGGACCGTTCTTGAGCGTGTAGCCGGGAACGTACTTCTGGACCTCGGCGATCATCTGGCGCGCCGATTCGATGATCTCCTCTTGCCTCGGCGCGCGCTCGGTGAGGCAGTGAATCGTGTCGCGCATGATGAGCGGTGGTTCCGCGGGATTGATGATGATGATGGCCTTGCCGCGCTTCGCCCCACCAACGACTTCCACGCCCCTGGCCGTCGTGCGGGTGAACTCGTCGATGTTCTTACGCGTCCCTGGGCCGGCTGACTTCGACGAGACAGTTGCAATGATCTCCCCGTACTCGACCGGCTGAACGCGGCTCACCGCGGCAACCATGGGAATCGTCGCCTGACCGCCACAGGTCACCATGTTCACGTTTTGCTCGGAGCGCCCAACCATCTCGCGAAGGTTGACGGGTGGTACGCAGAAAGGACCGATCGCCGCAGGCGTGAGGTCGACCATCCTGACGCCGTGCTTCTTCACGAGGGCGTTGTTGGACTCGTGCACGTAGGCACTCGTCGCGTCCCAGGCGATCTGGACCTTATCCTCGGCAATGTGCGGCTCCATGCCTTTGACCCCCTCCGCAGTCGTCTTGAGGCCGAGGGCTTTTGCTCGACGCAGCCCTTCGGATTGGGGATCGATGCCAACCATCCAGACCGGCTCGATGATTTCGCTTCGAAGCGCCTTGTAGAGCAGGTCCGTTCCGATGTTTCCGGAGCCGATGATCGCTGCCTTAACTTTCGTCGTCATCTCTGGGCACTCCTCTAAGTGAACCGCACCGAAGCGGTCCCGACCCCTTCGACCTCGAGGCGCATCTCGTCCCCCGCGACCACGGGTTCGAGGGGCACCAACGAGCCTGAGAGCACCACATCGCCAGCGTTCAAGCCAATGCCAAATTCCGAGAGGGTGTTGGCGAGCCAACTGACGCAGTTGAGGGGCGAGTCGAGAGCCGCGGAGCCCAGGCCCTCACTCAGAAGCTCGCCGTTCTTGTAGACCCGCATCTTCAGATTCGGGAAGTCGAGGTCCTTCGGATCGGCCTGCTCGTCCCCCAGGACGAACAAGCCACAGCTTGCGTTGTCGGCCACAGTGTCCTGGATTTTGACCTTCCAATCATGGACTCGGCTGTCCACGACCTCGAAACAGGCCATCACATAGTCCGTCGCGTCCAAAACATCGTCGTTGGTGACGCCAGGCCCCTCGAGGTCCTTCTTGAGCTTGAAGGCGATTTCGCCTTCGGCACGCGGCTGGATCAACTGCTCACTGATCGGCATCGGCCCGCCGTTGGGATACAGCATCTTGTCAGTCAGGTAGCCGAAGTCCGGCTGAAAGACGCCGAGCATCTCCTGCACCGCCCGGCTCGTGACACCGATCTTTTTACCGATGACTTTTTCACCATCGTCCTCGATACGGCGATTCACCATCCTCAAAGACACGTGATACGCGTCTTCAATTCGGATATCCGGCCAGCGTTCGGTGAGTGGACTCAGCGTTTGGCGCGCGCGCAGGGCATCAAACAGCTCGTCTCCAAGCTGCTCGATCTTTTGTCGTCTCGCCGCATCATCCATGCCTACTAGATGAAGAAATCCGAATTGCTTTGGCCGAACAGAACGCCACCCATGTTGGCCGCCGGTCCATCCGGCCCGTTTGCATGGTGCAAACG
>JABDJF010000177.1 GCA_013002645.1 Myxococcales bacterium | reverse complement strand
GTCTTCTGCGACGCAAGCTTGGCAAGCTGTCGGAGCGACGTTTTCCGTGAGCTGGCGAGCCGAGCCTGGCGGAGGCCAACGAGCGAAGCGGAAGTCACACGCCTTCAGAGCCTGTTCGATGTTGCCTTGAATGAGGGGGAGGGCGTCGAAGCAGGGCTAGAGCTCGCGATACGGGGGATTCTGCTATCGCCTCACTTCATTTACCGGCCCGAGCTGGATGACGACCCTCAATCCGCCCAACCGCGCGCGCTAAACGACTACGAGCTCGCATCTCGACTGTCGTACTTCCTGTGGAGCAGCATGCCGGACGAAACGCTCTTCGCGGCGGCGGCCGACGGTTCGCTCGGAGGTGAGCCGGCGCTGCGCGCCCAAGTCGACCGGATGTTGACCGACCCCAAAGCGCAAGCTCTCGTCGACAATTTCGCCGGCCAGTGGCTTCGAATTCGATCGCTCGCCGATCACGTCCCAGACTACGCGCGCTTCCCAGAGTGGGACGATGCCCTGCGTGACGCCATGGGTCAGGAAGCCAAGCTCTTCTTCGCCGAGTTCCTCCGCGGAAATGCTTCCATGGACGAGCTCCTTCTCACGAATTTCACGTTTCTCAACGATCGACTCGCAGACCACTACGGCCTTCCCTTTGATCTCGGCGGTCAACTCGAGCGGGTGGACCTCAGCTCAGACGACCCGCGGTTTGGTCTGCTCACCCTCGGCTCTCTGTTGACGGTAACGTCGACACCCATACGAACGTCACCCGTCAAGCGCGGAGTCTGGATCTTGGAGCAACTGCTGTGCAGCGAGCCTCCACCGCCGCCTCCTGGCGTGGAAGGCCTTCCCGAGGGCGACATGTCGAGCGGTTCGCTTCGCGATCGCTTGGAGCTTCATCGAGCCGACCCAACTTGCGCGTCCTGCCACAACCTGATGGATCCACTTGGACTCGGGCTCGAGCAATACGACGCGATCGGCAGCTATCGGACCGAGGATGCTGGATTCCCCGTCGACGCAAGCGGTCAGCTGGTCGGCGGGCAGGCCTTCACCAATGCGCGCGAGATGGCCGAGCTGATTCAGCAGGACGAGCGCTTCGATCTCTGCATCGTCGAGAAGCTGTTCACCTATGCACTGGGCCGGCCCGTGGCCGCGACCGAGGAACCTTTCGTCGAAGCCATCGCCGAGGAATTCGCGGATAGCGGCGCGGAGCTGCCGGAGCTCATCAAGCTCATCGTGACGAGCGAGCCCTTCCGAACGCGGCGCGGAACGCTGGAGGGATCGCCATGAAGAATCCGAAGTTTTCCAGGCGAGTGATGCTCGGAGGCGCGGGGGCGCTGGTGGGCCTGCCGCTCTTCGAGTCGCTCATCGGTGATGCCGCCTACGCGGACGATTCCTTCCCGGCGAGGCTGATTTGCTACTACTTGCCCAACGGCATCCACATGGCGGCGTGGACACCGAGCGAGACCGGCAGCAACTTCGGACTGACCCCGATTCTTCAACCGCTCGCCCCCGTCAAAGACCAAATCATCGTCGTGAGTGGTCTTTCGAACACGCCGGCCCAGCCCGATGGTCCAGGAGATCACGCTGGTGGCACGTCCGGCTTCCTCACGTCGGCGCATGCCAACAAGAGCGAAACCAACATTCGTCTCGGCATCTCGATGGACCAGGTGATCGCCAATCAAGTAGGCGATGCGACTCGGGTCGCGTCGATGCAAATCGGGATCGATGGCGGAGGCAATACCGGGAACTGCGACTCCGGCTACGGTTGCGCCTATTCGAGAAATATCTCGTGGGCTTCGGAGACCCAGCCCCTTTCCAAGACGACGAGCGCCCAGGTGGTCTTCAACCAGATCTTCGAAGGCACCGATCCCAACGCGAGCATCGAGGAGCAGGCGCGCAGGAAGATCTACCGGACCAGTGTCCTCGACTACGTGCGTGAGCAGTCCCAAGCACTGGAGAACAAGCTTGGCTACGCCGACCGGACGAAACTAGATCAATTCTCGACGGGCATTTTCGAGCTCGAGCAGAGGCTGAGCAAACCCAGTTTGGTTTGCGGCGCTACCGAGGACCCTTCCAACACGGGCGACATCGTCGAGAAGGTCCGTATCATGAACGACTTGATGGTGCTCGCACTCCAGTGTGATGCGACCCGAGTGATCACATTCATGCTCGGGAACGCGGGGAGCAATCGCGGCTATCCCTTCTTGGGCGCAAGCGGTGGCCACCACGAGTATTCGCACCATCAGAAC
>JABDJF010000156.1 GCA_013002645.1 Myxococcales bacterium | reverse complement strand
GGGCAAAGCCCGGCACCCTCAGTTATCCCGAAAGTCCGCCGCCCCCCGCGAAGCGCCACCGTAGTAATCGGACTCTGCAAGGTCGTCGAACCTAGTGTACTCATCGAAGAACCGCACCCGGCACGTGCCGGTCGGGCCGGCGCGCTGCTTGCCGATGATGATCTCGGCAATGCCGCGATCATCGCTTTCTCGGTTGTAGACCTCGTCACGATAGATGAACCAAATGGTGTCGGCGTCCTGTTCGATGGCGCCGGACTCGCGAAGGTCGGACAGCTGCGGGCGCTTGTCTTTGACGCCGCGGGATTCGACGCCTCGGTTGAGCTGAGAGAGCGCGACAACGGGTATCTCGAGCTCCTTGGCGAGCGCTTTCAAGCTTCGGCTGATTTCACTGATCTCTTGCTCGCGCGAGTCGTTCCGTGATCCCGAGCGCATGAGCTGCAAGTAGTCGACCACGATCATGCTGAGCCCGACCTCGGACTTGAGACGGCGGGCCTTGGCGCGAAGCTCGAGCAGTGTGATCGCCGGCGTGTCGTCGATCCAGATCGGCATTTCACTCAGCGTTCCGGCGGCGTCGGCGAGCTTCGGCCAGTCATCCTTGTGAAGCTGCCCCGTTCGAATGCGGTTGCCGTCGACGCGGGCTTGACTACCGAGCAGGCGGCGAACGAGCTGCCCTTTGGGCATTTCGAGCGAAAACACGGCAACTGGTGCCTTGGTCTTGTCGCAAGCATGGTGCGCCACGTTCAGCGCGAACGACGTCTTGCCCATGCCGGGACGCCCGGCGACGATGATCAGGTCGCCGGGGTGCATACCGGCGGTCATTTCGTCGAGCTTCTTGTAGCCCGTTGGAAGGCCCGTGATCGCCTCGCCGCGATTGGCCGTTTCATGGATCTCCTGAAACGTTCGCATGACGACATCCTTGACGTGCTCGTAAGGATTTCGCGCGCGCTCTTTGGCGACTGCGAAGATTGACGACTCCGAGTCGTCGAGAAACTCTTCGAGCGGGCCGTACTCTCCGTAGCCGCGGGAAACCACCTCGTGGCAGGTCTGAATGAGCGAGCGGACGACCGATTTTTCGCGAACGATCCGCGCGTGCGACTGGATGTTCGAGACACTTGGAATGGTGTTGCTGAGCGAGAGCAGGTACTCGTCGCCACCGACCGAGGCAAGCTTGCCGCTGTGCACCAAGGATTCTCGAAGCGTGACGTGATCGACGGGCTGGCTCCGGCGGAACAGCTCGCTCATGGCGTCGAAAATCTTGGCGTTTGCTTCGCTGTAAAAGTCGTCCGCGGAAAGCACTTCCACGACGAGGTTCATGGCATCGTTCTCGAGCAGGATGCCGCCGAGCACGGCTCGCTCCGCCTCGAGCGAGTTCGGTGGGACCTGCCCGGTTCTATGCTCGGAAGTGATTGTCTTACCCCTTCGAGCTTGGTTTTAGCGCCTCGCGTCGGCAGGTGGAAGCGGTATTGCGATACGTCGAGCCATGGGCCCCACATCGGCATTCGCTCATCCCTCTAATTGCCTAAGCGCGGGTCTTCACTTCAACCCGAACGGTCCCCGTCAAGCCGTACGGTAGCTTCACGCCAACCTCGTAGCTTCCCACCTCTTTGATGGTCTGAGCCGGCATGACGAGCTTCTTTTTGTCGACTTCCACGCCCTTGGCCTCGAGGCCCTCGATCACGTCATTCGAGGTGACAGAGCCGAAGAGCTTCCCATCGTCGCCTGCTTCCTTGGCGATCATGACGGTGACCTTGGCCAGCTCGGCGACGATCTTCTCCTGCGCCTCGCGGAGCTTGGAGATGCGTTGGGCCTGAATGGCCTTCTCGTGCTCGATTTGTCGGACGTTCCCGCGGCTTGCAACGACTGCGAGCCCGCGAGGCAACAAGAAGTTGCGAGCATAGCCACGGCGGACGCGCACCACGTCACCGATCGAGCCGAGATGCTCCAGGTTCTCTTTCAGTACGATTTCGACGGTAGATGCCATGATTGCCTCACTTCGTCGCCGTGTAGGGGAGCAGCGCAATATTGCGGGCTCGCTTGATCGCACGCGTCAGATCACGCTGTTGCTTCGCATTGAGGCCGCTGATCCGCCGGGGCGTGATCTTCCCACGGTCCGTGATGAAGTTCCGAAGTTGCTGCGGATCTTTGTAGTCGAACTTGAAATCGGGAGGGAGAGAGTGACCTGGCGCTTTTTTGCGTCCGCCCCGTCCGCGCCCGCCGGCTTCAACATCGAAATCTTGTCGGATATCGTCGGCCATGGCTCAGCCCTCCTCGCGATTGGGGTCAGTGGGTTCCGCTTCCTTGGGTGGCTCTGCGGGCGCTTCCGCAGGCGCTTCCGCGGGTGCTTCCGCAGCCGGGGCCTCCTCCGATTTGGCTTCAGCGGTCTGATCGGCGGCCTCGGCCGGGATTGCCTCTTTTGGCGCCGCTGCCTCGGCAGGAGCGTCAGACGGCGCCCCACGGGGCGCACGGGGCGCCATTCCCAGGCTGCGAGCTCGCTCGAGCTCTGCGTCCTCGGCCTGCTCCTCTTCCTCGACGTGAAGATAATGCACCTCTTCGGGGTCGACCGAGATCGAAGCCGGGTCGATATCCTCGTCGAGAAGAACGGTCTGAAATCGCACCACTTCGTCGAGCAAGCGTAGGTTCCGCTCGAGCTCTGCGACCAGGTCGTTGAAACCCACGTACTTCAGGTAGACGAAAACCCCGCGCGTGTTCTTCTGGATGGGATAGGCGAGCTTGCGCTTGCCCCAATTGTCGAGCTTCGTCAGCGTGCCGTCGAGCCGCGCGATGACGTCCTTGGCACGTTCGACGACCTTCTCGGCGGCGTCGTTGCTGACGTCGGGCCTGAGGATGTAAATTGTCTCGTATTCACGCGCCCATCGCGTGATGGGAGCTGCCGCTGCGCTTGCCATGCTTCCTCCTGGTCTAGTCGGCCCCAGCGCGTGGCTGGAGCGAGGGAGGCCGAGGCATAGCCGATCTTCGATTCCGTGCCAGTCGTCACGATCGGCTGTGGTGACGATTCATCGACTGTCGCGCGCCCTCGCGCACCGCGGTTTCGATCATATCCGCGGCAAGCTCGAGAACCCCGCTGAGCTCGACCCGTTCCAAGCTGTTGAAATCACTGAGAACGTAACCCTCGGGACGTCCCCTGCTCGGCCTCCCGATGCCCACTCGGCAGCGAACGAAACCCGGGCCGCCGCAATGCTCGACCATGGATCGCAGCCCGTTGTGCCCTGCCGTGCCGCCGCCGACCTTGATGCGAACCACGCCATATTCGAGATCGAGCTCGTCGTGCACGCACAAGACTCGATCAACGGGCACTTTGAAGAAGCGCATGGCGGCCTGCACGGACTCGCCGCTGAGGTTCATGAAGGTCATGGGCTTGAGCAAGACGAGATCCTGGTCGCCCACGGCAACCTTGGCGAACTCGCCCTTGAACTTCTCACGGAAGCCGGGCGCACCCCAGCGGCGCGCCAGCTCATCGACCACCATGAACCCAACATTGTGGCGATGGCCGGCATATTTGGGCCCTGGGTTCCCGAGGCCCGCGATGAGATGCGTGCTCACGGCCGGCCCGCTGCTTAGGTGTCGGCCTTCTCGGGCTCACCGGCAGGTTTCGCCGCTTCAGCTGCCGCCGCTGCGGCTGCATCCTCTTCGACCTCTTCGGCAGTGGCCTTGCGCGGCTCCAGGATGATCACGAGAGTGAGCTTGGGTTGCAGAGTACACTCCACCCCGGCCGGGAGCTCGATGTCCTCGACCGAAATCGTGTCCTTGAGAGCGAGGTGCGTCACGTCCACTTCGATGGACACCGGGATGTTCGCCGGTGTCGTGCGAACGGGCAGCACGCGCCGGGTGACGTTGAGCACGCCGCCCTGAACGACGCCCACCGAACGGCCCTTCGTACGGAACGGAACGTCCACCTCGAGCACCTTGTCCTCCAAAATTCGGTACAAGTCGATGTGAAGAAGCTCCTGCGTGACCGGATCGGTCGTCAGGTCCTTGACCATCGCCAGCTGGTTCCCGCCGTCCAAGGACAGCTTGAACACCACGTTCCGCCCTCGCTCGCCTCGGAGCGCTTTGGTTAGTTCTTTGGGGGACAGGGTCAGCGGCGTGGGCTCGACGCCCGGGCCGTAAAATACGCCCGGGACTTTTCCTTCTGCACGCAGCCGACGCGCTGGCCCCTTTCCGCGCCCAGCGCGGACCTCAGCCTGCAACG
>JABDJF010000154.1 GCA_013002645.1 Myxococcales bacterium | reverse complement strand
GCGAGTGAGCAGCGTGCCTGGCGCGGCATTCGCTGCGCTTTGCCTTGCCGGCGCATTCGCGCCGGGCTTCGCCGTTCCGGCTCGCGCTGCCGCCTGCCGTCTTGTGGGTTGGGTTTCGGGGCCGTCCATTTACGCACCTGGATATGAATGGAGGGGCGCGGAAAAAAGCGCGATGGGGGTCGGAGTCGACGTCGCAAGTGACAATCTGCAAGACAGCAACCACCCCAGATTGGCGCGCGCGCCGAGGCGAGGCTTGCCTGGTCCCCGCCCTCAAGCCCTACCGACCAGATTTGCAAGCCGAGCCGTTCGACGCAGGCCCGCGTCGCGCTTTTTTCCGCGCCCCGTCCACTCCCTACTGCGACTCTTTCCGCTTCTTGATATCCAGCGCCGCCCGGATCCCCTTTTCCCGGATCACCTTCAGCTTCAATCCAGTTTCGGTGAGCTTGAAGAATCGCTTCCCGTACTTGCGCAGCTTCCTCTTGTCGATCTCGAAGCCGAGCCCAGGGCGCCGGAAAGGCGGGAGCATGCCGTTCTCGTTGGGCAGGATTGGGTCGATGATGCCTTCGCGAAACTCGGGGATCCATGACGGCTCTTCGAGCGGGTACTCCAGCGGGTGGCTGTTCTTGCGATCCGCCAGCGCCATGTTCCAGTTGACGTAGAAACCAATGCCGTTGGTCCAGGTGTGAGGCGAGTAGATGCGATCGTGTTCGTGGCAGGCGTCGATGACCTTCTTGACCTGGGCCATGCCCCCGGCGAAGCAGGCGTCCGGTTGATAGATGTCGAAGCAGTCCTTCTCGAACATGATTTTGATCTCGTCCCAGCCGTGGTTGAGCTCGGCGCCCGCGATCTTGACCTTCGAAGCCTCTTTCAAAGCGGCAAGCCCGTCGTAATCGTGCCAGTCGAGCGGCTCCTCGAGCCACGAGATATCGTTGTCGTGACAGGCCGCGGCAAACTCCGTGGCCCGCTTCAGATCCCAGGCCGGCACGCGATCGACGATCGAGACCAACCAGCCTTGATTCGCATCGACGCCAAGAACGAAGTCATCGCCGATGCCTTTTCGCACCACCTCGATCTGGCGAATGTCTTCCGCGAGACGCGCGCTCTTAACTCGCAGCTTGGCCGTCCGGTATCCTCGATCTTTCATCCGAAGAAGCTCGTCGACGCGCCGCTCCGGCGGGTGCACTTCGCCGGTCGAGAGGTAGACCGGAAGCGGGCGCGGCGTGCCTCCAAACAGCTCGTACACCGGCTTGCCCGCGGCTTTGCCCTTGATGTCCCAACAGGCCGCTTCCAGCCAGAAGTTGCGCCAACCCAAAAACCCGGCCTGCTTCAGCAAGTCCTGCACGCGATCGATGTCGGTTGGGTCGGTTCCGAGTAGGTAGCCGCCCAGGAGGTCCCCGAGGCCCTGCCGCTCTTTGCCCATCGACTGCCCCGCCGCGAAGCCCTCGATCCCCTCGTCGGTCACCAACTTCGCCAGCGTGAAGCGGTTGTGCGTCTGCGGGTAGCCAGGAATCCACGACGGCCAAAACGTCTGACGGAGTGGAACCGAGACGTGAAAAAGCTCGATGGACGTGATGCGCATGTTCGCTACACGCGCACTCAGGCGGCCGTTTCCGGAATTTCCGGTGTGTGGAGCTCCGAGAGCGCCGAATCGATGTCCCTTTGACTGAGCTCGTGGCGATGGAGCTTGCCCGAGAAGTAAGCCTCGTACGCCGACATGTCGAAGTGACCATGGCCGCAGAGGTTGAAGAGGATGACGCGCTTTTTGCCCTCTTCCTTGGCTTGCTTCGCCTGGCGAATCGCCGATGCGACTCCGTGATTGGCTTCTGGCGCAGGGATGATGCCCTCGGCCTGCGCGAAGAGCACGCCCGCCTCGAAGCTCTCGATCTGATCGACAGCCTCCGCATCGATGAGCTCGTCATGCAGGAGCTGGCTGACCAGCGCGCCCGCGCCATGGTAGCGCAGGCCGCCGGCGTGGATCTTGGCCGGCACGAAGTTGTGCCCCAGGGTGTACATGGGAATCAGCGGAGTCATCCCGATCGAGTCGCCAAAGTCGTAGCGGAAAACACCGCGCGTGAGCTTCGGGCAAGACGTCGGCTCGACGGCCAAGCATCGGATGTTCTGACCCTCCGCAAAGTTCATCCGAAGGAATGGAAAACTGAGCCCCGCGAAGTTCGAGCCCCCGCCAAACGGCGCGATGACCACGTCGGGCAGCTCGCCCGCCTTCTCCATCTGCTTGATCGCTTCTTGCCCCATGACGGTTTGGTGCGTGAGCACGTGGTTCAGCACACTGCCGAGCGAGTAGTTGGTTTCGGGGTCGGTTGCCGCGCGCTCCATGGCTTCGGAAATCGCAATGCCGAGGCTTCCAGGTGAGTCGGGGTGTTCCGCGAGGATCTTGCGACCCGCCTCGGTCTGCGGGCTGGGCGAAGGAAGCACCTCCGCACCCCAGGTATTCATCATCATCTTCCGATAGGGCTTCTGGTCGTAGCTAATACGCACCATGTAGACCTCGCAGCCGAGCCCGAAGTGCTGACAGGCATAGCTCAGCGCGCTTCCCCACTGGCCGGCGCCGGTCTCTGTCGCGATCCGCTTGACGCCTGCTTGCTTGTTGTAAAACGCCTGAGCGACCGCGGTGTTCGGCTTGTGGGACCCTGCCGGGCTGACGCCCTCGTACTTGTAGTAAATGTGCGCGGGCGTATCGAGCGCCTTTTCGAGCCCATGCGCTCGGTACAACGGAGACGGGCGCCAGCTCGTGTAGATCTGTCTCACCTCTTCGGGAATCGGAATCCAGCGGTCTTGGCTGACCTCCTGCTCGATCAAGGCCATCGGGAAAATGGGGGCGAGCGCCTCGGGGCCGATGGGCTCCTGGGTTGCCGGATTGAGCGGCGGC
>JABDJF010000137.1 GCA_013002645.1 Myxococcales bacterium | reverse complement strand
GCGTACGGCTCGCTCTTCTATTCGCTCTATTTCGTGGCGAGCTTCCCGATTTTCTATCCGCTCGATGAACGACGCGAAGCGAATTGGAGCCTGGCGAGCACCGTTGCGGCAGCTTGCACCGCGAGCCTGATCATGATGTTCCTATTGGACTTCGCTGCCGCGATCTTTGGACCGATCTGACGGGCTGAGCTAGGCAGGTGGAGGCGATGCCCACGAAGATTGAGATCTACGGCGCATACGAGCCGCGATTCGAGCCGGTCGCGAAGCTCATGCGCAAGCAAATCAAGCACTACGGGGGAGGCGCCGCAGCGGCGGTGTTCCTCGAGGGTCAGCCCGTCGTTGACATCTGGGCCGGCCGCGCGCGCAGAGATGGCACACCCTGGCGGCGCGACACGATGTCGATTTGTTACTCCGGTACGAAGGGGATTACGTCGACCGCGATTCACATGCTCGCAACGGACGGCTTGATTGACTACGAAGCCCCGGTCGCCGACTACTGGCCCGAGTTCGGCTGCAATGGGAAGAAGCAGATCACGGTCCGCCAGTTGCTGTCGCATCAGGCAGGCCTCCACAAGCTGGTGCATCTCATCGAGAAGCTGCCGGAAATTCTCGATTGGGACCTGATCGTCTCGCGCCTCGCCAAGGCGGAGCCGGACTTCCACCCCGGGACGGCCAATGCGTATCAGGCGGTCACGTTTGGCTGGCTCGTCGGCGAGCTAATTCGACGGATTTCTGGCCTGACGGTGTCTGATTTCATCGCCCAGCGGATCGTCAAACCGCTACAGCTCGACGGCCTCTACATTGGTGGCGCTGACGCCCAGATGGATCGCATCCCGGATTTCGTCGGATTGCCCGCGCTTCAGCGAGCCGGCGCCAAGCCGCTCTCGACCGATTACCGGGTTCCGTTCTGGGTTCGCTCCAAGAAGATGCGAGACCTCTGCCGCCGTGGCCTCACCCCCGCACACGCCAAGGAGCTCTTTTCGCACCCTGCATTTTGGAACGCATGCCTGCCCGCCCTGAACGGGGTTGCGACCGCACGTTCGCTTGCAAAGATGTATGCCCCACTTTCGATGGGGGGCGAGCTTGGCGGTGTTCGGCTGCTTTCCGAGGAAGTCATCCAAAAGGCGTCAGAGGTCCAGACGAAACGCGCGGACCGCGTGGCCATCTATCCCCTACATTGGAAGCTCGGCTACCACCGAACCGACGCCTTCCTTCTGGATGTCCCCGAGGCGTTTGGGCATTTCGGCCTCGGGGGCGCCGGTGGCTGGGCCAACCCCGAGCACAAACTCTCGTTTGCGTTCCTGCACAGCGGCTTCCCGCTCACGATCATCGGCCAGACGCGCACCGTCATGATGACCGCAGCAGTTTATGAGTCGCTCGGCATCTACAAGGGGCTCTGGCATACTCTGCGCCACGGACCGATCGTCGATTTGGTGCCGAAACGCTCGTAGTGAATGAACATGGAAAGGGCGGCATGAGCAAGCAGATCGCGATCGTTGGAGGGGGCATCGCCGGCGTCGGTGCAGCCTGGGCGCTCCACCGGGCAGGCTATGAAGTCGATCTCTTCGAGAAGGCGTCGGCGCTTGGCGGCAATGCGAAGACGTTTCGATGGAGCGCGGATGGTGGTCACGTCGACTCCCCTCTGCTCGTCGTCGCCTGGCCGCAGATGTACTACCACAACTACGAGCTGCTTCTCGACGAGCTAGGCGTGGGAATCGAAACGCTCCCGATTTCCTATTTCGTTCAGACGCCGGAGGGGCATTTTTGCCAAGACGGGCAGACGGGGATTCAGAAGCGCTTCGCCCCGGAGCTCCGTAGATGGAAGAAGCTCGTCGCGTTCGTCACCAAGGTAAACGACTTCTTCCTTCCCAAAGGCCGTCATCACTCGCTCTACCACTTTTCCTACTTCAACCCCTTGAACCTCATTCCGCTCTACTGGATGGCAAGACTCTTCGGCATCTCTCGCGCGTTCTGGGACACGATCTTCGTCCCCATCCATTGTGCCACCTTCATCACCACGTCGATGCGCGGCGTGCCGGCGGTCATCCTGCCGCTGCTGGAGAGCATCGTGCCGCTCGAAGAGCCGACGCAGATGGGCACCTGGCAAGGCGCTCCCAGGCAGGTCTTCGATCGAATGACGGCGCGATTCTCGGACCGGGTGCACACCGATCATGAAATCACGGGCGTCGAGCGACGTAACGATCGGTTCGTGATTTCGGACTCCAAGGGCAGGCGCTTCGAGGCCGATGAGGTCGTCTTCGCCTGCGATTCCGCCTCCGTGTTGAGCGCGCTCGAAGCCCCTAGTGGGCTTCAGCGCCTTCTATTGAGCAACGCGCAGTACGTCGACGACGTCGATCCCGCGTTTTCTAGTTTCGTGGTTCACTCCGATACCAGCATCTTGCCCGAGAAGCACCGGCAACGAATTCTTTCCGAGTTCAATACGTACTCGGAAATCAATGAAGCAGGAGCGCTCGAATGCACGTTTGTGATCTCGGCGCAGAACCCCAGCACCAAAGACGCGGGCGTGCCGATGCTGGTGACCTTCAACTCCCAGCGGGTCATCGAAAAAGTCCAAAAGAGAATCGACTTGCCGCACCCGACGCACAGCGTGTCGCTCCAGAACCTGATCATCATGTCGATGATGCGGTATCTCCAAGGGAGAGACGGGCTTCACTACTGCGGCACGTTCACCACCCCGGAGGGTGGCCACGACCTTTCATTCATGTCGGGGCTCGTCGTCGCCCACGCGATTGGCGCGGACTATCCGTTCTCCAGCGACCAGACGGACGCCGTCGCAGACTTCAAGCAGATGCAGAAAATGATGTTGAAGTCCGGAGCTCGGCGGCCCCTCTAGCGGAAGACCCCGTAGGAGCCTTCGAGGATGAGCTCGACGCTCGTGCAGAGCCCCCAGATCGGAAACACGAACCACATCAGGTTCGTGATCCCGACGAAAAGCAGCAGGTCTTTCACGGAGTGGCCCTTGTGGCGGCCGTTGTTGAAGAACTGAAAGAAGTAGACCGCGGTTCCGTAGAACATCTGCCAAAACATGATCACGCCGAGGATGCCGAGCCAGCGTGCTGGCATCAGCTCGAACGTCATTCCGAAGGCGAAGACGGTTGCCGGGATAATCGTGGTGAAGCCGTTTCCGACGTCGATGTTGTAGCCGAACGAACGGCGGTCGGAGTAGCCCGGGTCGAAGAGGGAGTAGCCCGACCAAATCGTCGTCCATTGCCGGAACGAGAGCACCTGAAGAAGCGGGATCGGGCGAGCGAAGATTTCTCCGATGCGTTGCATCTCGCGTCCACGGTAAGGCTCTTTGATCGCCTCGTACTCGGCATGAATCTGATCTTGGCAAACCATCAGGGCGATCTCCCACCAGTTGACCAGCACGTTGATCACGAGAAAGAACGCCAGGCCGATCTGCGTGGGGTTGTACACGCCATGGACGCGATGGTGCAGCCAGGTGTGAAAGACCGAGCCGGTGACGACGACGATACCGATGACCGCGGCGGTTGGGATCGCAAGCCCTCGCGGCTCTGTTGTGGACTCCATCAATTTTCTCCGTAGCCAGACAGGGCCTCCGTACTATGCTCCCGCCGGAGGCAAGGCAAATGACTGCGGTGAAGCAAGCGGGATACCTGGTCTTCGAAGTGACCGACCCTTCGGCATGGGAGGAATTCGGGACGAAAATCCTAGGCCTGCAAGTCGTCGATCGCCGGGGCGATGGCGGTTTTTCTCTGCGAATGGATGGCTATCAGCAGCGCTTCTTCATCGAACCAGGGCCAGGGGACGATCTGGCGGCCGTAGGCTGGGAGGTCGAAGGGCCGAAGCAGCTCGAAGAGATCGTGCAGCGTCTCCGAAGCGCGGGCCACCAGGTCGTCGAGTGCAGCCTCGAAAAAGCCGCTGAGCGAAACGTGCAAGCCCTGGTTCGGACGAGTGATCCGGCCGAGAACCCGATCGAGATCTTCTACGGACCCAAGATGGCGGCTGAGCCCTTCGTCTCCGAAGTGGTCACTTCGGGTTTCGTTGCGGACGAGCAGGGCTTTGGGCACGTCGTCATCGTTTCGAAAGACGACGAGAAGCACGAAGATTTTTACGCCACCATGTTCGGCTTCGAGCTCAGCGACTACATTCGCTGCGAGTACTTCGGCCACCAGATCAACGTGACGTTCATGCATGCCAATTCGCGCCATCACTCGCTCGCATTCGGGGGAGGGCAGCTCAAGCGCATTCACCACTTCATGGTGCAGGCCAAATCCGTGGACGAAGTCGGCCGCTGTTACGATCGCTTTCTGTTCTCGGGCGGGATGGTTCACCAGACGCTGGGCCGGCATCCAAACGACAAGATGTTTTCTTTCTACGGATACACGCCGTCGGGGTTCCACTTCGAGTTCGGGGCCGGCGCCATCCAAATCGAAGAGGGCTGGCAGAGCACAGTCCACGGCAGGGTGAGCGAATGGGGGCATCACCCGCCACAGCTGCTCACCAAGGCGTACCGCCGAGCGAAAGAAGCCCGAAGCAAGGACGAATGAGCGGCCTCCGTTGGACCGCGCGTGTTCGATGGGATAGAACGCGTTCTAGTTCGAGGTTCAAAGCATGGTCGTAGAGGCAGTTCCCGAAGGAAGATACGTCGAGGTCGGCAACGGCATCACGATGCACTACCACGAGGCGGGCAGCGCGGACCGCGGTGCGGTTCTGTTCGTGCACGGCAGCGGTCCGGGGGCGAGCGGCTGGAGCAACTTCAAGGGCAACTACCCGCTCTTGGCCGAGCGGGGCTATCGCACGATCATCCCCGACACGATGGGCTACGGCTATTCGTCCAAGCCCGAAGACGGCGCGTTCAGCCTCGACGATGTCGCGGCGCAGTACAAGGCGCTTCTCGACTCACTCGGAATCGATCGCATCACCGTCATTGGCAACTCGCAGGGCGGCGCGATTGCGATTACGATGGCGCTCAACTACCCGGACCTCGTCGCCAAGTTGGTATTGATGGCTCCCGGCGGCCTCGAGACGCGGGAGGCGTACATGGACATGGAGGGCATCAAGGCGATGATTCGCGTCCTCTACAACGAAGGCATCAGCAAGGAAACGCTGCGGAAGGTCTTCCGGCTTCAGCTTCACGACGAATCGAAGATCACCGACGAGGTGATCGAAGAGCGTTTTCAAATCGCCATGACGCAGCACAAAGACAACATCGCGCGAATCCGCGTGGCGAACCTGGAAGACCGTCTCTCGGAGATTCAGTGCCCGGTGCTTTGCTTCTGGGGCGCGAACGACAAATTCTGCCCTGTGAGTGGCGCGTCCAAAATCGCGGCTCGCTGCGCAAACTCACGCACCGTCCTGATTTCCAGCTGCGGTCACTGGGTGATGGTGGAATACGCAAAGCTCTTCAACGAGCTCACGCTCCAGTTCCTGGACGACAGCCTCGGCTAGGAGAGGGGCGGTTCCCTTTTCCGCTCAGTCCGCGGCGATGGCCTTTTCCACGGCTTCGAGGAGGCTCTTGCTGTAAACCCGGCCGGTCAGGTTTTCGCGCGTCTTTTTGGCGACCGCGTCCCATGCGGGCTTGTGTGCCGCCGTGTCGACCTCGATCATGCCGCGTTTGATGAGGGACGCATACGCCCGGTCGTCGTCCCGGCGCGCCATGATGTCACCCGCACGCGCGGCGCGCTCGCTGGTTTCCATGAGCACCTTCTGGTCATGCTCGCTCAACAGGTCGAATTTCTCCTGCTTGATGACCGAGCCGCCGATGATGATGCCGAAGTTCTCTTTCGCCATGTAGTTGAGGCGCGTGTACCACTGCAGCGCAACGGCCGCGAGGGCCGACGCCGGCACCGTGTCGAGCATCCTTGTCTGCAAACCGCCGTACACCTCGGGCACACCCATGCGAACGGGATTCGCGCCTATCGTGGTGATGTAGCCCGCGAACACGGGGTCGTCCTTCCATGCCCAAGGACGAAGCCTCTTCAGGTCTTCGGGTTTGGCGAACTTCTCCATGGAGAAGATTCGGTTCTTGCCGGCCTCGCCCCAGGCCAGCATCACGAAACCGTTCTCCTCGAACAGTTTTGCGAACCGTTCAGTCAACTGCGCGCGCGCCCGCTCGAGCTGATCGTATTCCGTGATCATCCCCGGCGCCGTCAAGACAAGCACCGGTCGCGCAACCATCCCAAGCCCGGTCGTCGTCACCCCGGCTGCATCCATTTGTCCGGCCCGCACCTTGCGAATGAAGTCGCGCTCGTCGCCCTGACTTCCTCCGGAATAGAAGCGAAGCTCGACTCGATTCTCGGTCTCTTTCTTCAAGCTCCGGTTCCAAGCTTTCATCAACTTCATGAACGACGAGCCGGCAGGCGCGAGGGAAGCAAACCGGATGATCGTCGCGGATGCGGCGTCGGCCTGAGGCACCGAAATCGCGCCCGGCAAGGTGAAGGCGCCGAGGGCGAGGGCTGCGATGAAGAGGCGCTTGGCTTTTCTCATGGGTCTCTCTATGGGGAGCACGGGTTGTGGCTGCAATCGCTGAGTCTGAAAATCAGACGTGAGTCCCACGATGGGGATTCAAGGCGAGCTCAGTTCTGGGCGGATCCGCATCGAATGAGCTTGGCCGCACGATAGCCGATCAGCATGCTGGGGGCGTTGAGTGCTGAAACCGGCGTCCAGGGGATGGTGGAAGCGTCCGCAATTCGCAGGGCCTTCACTCCGCGCAAGCGCAGCTGGGGGTCGACGGCGTGGGCTGCGGTTCCGCCCATGCTGCAGCTGCCGGCGAAGTGATAGGTCGTAATCGTGTTCTTCCGAATGTAGCTCGAAATGGCTTCGTCACTGCTGACCCGCCTCCCGGGCATCAGCTCCCTCGGGCCCCATCGTGCGAGGCCGCTCGATGCGCCGATCGCTCTGGCGAGCCGAACACCGCGCAGCATCGTTTCCAGATCCTCTGGATGCGAGTAGTACGAAGGATCGATCGCGGCCTGCGTGCGCACGTCGGTCGATTGCAACCGCAGCGTGCCACGGCTTTTCGGTTTCCCGAGGATCAGAATGATGCCGAACATCTGGTCGGTGAAGCGCTGGATCGCGCCGACCTTGAACGCCGCTCCGATCATACCGCGCACCAGCCGTCTCGACCTCGGTCCGTAGACGGCATGCGGTACGACCATGGGCGGGAGCATCCGCTGCATCATCTGCCTCATCGCCGATGGCGCTGGCCAGTACACGTAGCAGGTGTCGCTTTGCGAGGCGGGGAGGTCGCTCGCCGCGTTCGTCCGAAAGAAGCTGTAGAGCTGCGGGTAAAAGCAGTCGATGTTCGCTTTGGTCTTGAAGAATACCGGCACGTTGGGGTGGTCGTGAAGCCCTTCGCCGATGGCGGGCCGGTCGGCGACGATCGGAATGTCAAACGCGCGAAGGTGCTCGCTCGGACCCACGCCCGAAAGCATGAGCAGCTTCGGGGTTTCGAGGGCACCGGCGCACAGAATGATCTCCTTGCCGGCCTCCGCGCGTCGCAGCGCCCCTTCATGCTCGAATTCGATCGCCCTGGCACGTTTTTCCGCCGTGAAAACGACTCGGTGTGCGCATGCGCCGGTAAGCACGGTCAGGTTCGGACGCGCGCCTGCCTCCTTGATGAACGCCACGTAAGAGCTTCGCCGGCTCTCGTCTTCATAGGACATCCACTCATAGCCGATGACGTTGCTCAGGCTGCCGTCGTTCAGGTCTTCTTTGCGGCGAAAGCCCTGTTCTTCTGCGGATGCGATGCAGGCTTCGGTCCAGCTCGTCGCCGGACGGCGATGCGGTCGCAGGGCTCGCTCGATCGCCTCGAAATCCTCTTGATTGTCCTCCCAGTGCCAGCCCTCGGGCCACTCCGCGTAGTCCTCCCGAGAGCCACGGGTATAAACCATCCCGTTCACCGATCCGCTCCCACCCATGACCGTTCCGGTGCCCGCGAAGATTCGATGCCCGGCGGCGTGCGCCTGGGGGACCGAAAAACGCTCCCCCATCACGGCGTCGTTGACGAAAGCTTCTTTGTAGCCCGCGGCGACCAGGGTCTCCGGATGTGCCTCCGCGCTCGGCCCGCCCTCCATGAGGAGCACGCGACGGGCGGGATCCTTCGCAAGCTCGGCGGCCACGATGCAGCCAGCCGAGCCGCCGCCGACCACGATGTAGTCGTACTGCGCGATCAAGGTTTACGGCCAAGCAGCTTGAGAAAGCCTCGCCAGCGCTGCGCGAGGCCGTTGCCGTAAATCAGCTCGATCACGCCACTGAAAACCCCGTAGTCTTTCTCGGCAACCGGAAAGATGCGATTCGGTTGGTTGAACGGGAAACGGTCGTCGACCACGGCTTTGATATTGCACATCGAACGCAGGCCCTCGCGGCCGTTCATCCGCCCGTAGCCCGAAGCCTTGACGCCGCCGAAGGTAAGCCCTTGCGCCATGTAGGTGATACCGCCGAATTCGTTGATCGCGCTCATCCCCACCTCGAGCTTCGAGGCGATCTCGCGAGCGCGCGCGCGGTCTTTCGAAAACACCGATGAAGACAAACCATACGACACCCCGTTTGCGACCTCGACGGCGTGTGCATCGTCGCGAACGCGCATGAGCAACATCACTGGACCAAAGACCTCTTCCCGAGCGATGTCCATCTCCGGCGTCACGTCAGCCAGGATCGTGGGCTCGAAGTAGTCACCCTCGTGCCGCAGCGCGCGTTTGCCGCCCGAGACGAGACGTGCGCCCTCTGCGATTGCGCCGTCGACCGCCTTCTCGATGACCTCGAGTTGAAGCGGCGTGACGATGGCGCCGACATCGACGAGCCCGTCGCGGCTGCTGCCCTGCCGAAACTCCCGAACCAGCTCTACGGCGCGTCGTTCGAAACTTTCGTAGATGTCCTCATGGACGAGAATTCGCTCCGATGCGACGCAGTTTTGCCCGCAATTGATATAGCAACCGGCCAAGGCAGCGTGCACGGCTTGTTCGACGTCCGCGTCATCGCAGACGATGAAGGCATCTTTGCCACCGAGCTCCATCACGACCGGAATGACGCGTTCCGCACTGGCTTCGACCACGCGTCGACCGTTGCGGACCGAACCGATGAACAGAATTGAATCGACTGCAGAGCGCGCGAGCGCAGCGCCGGTCGGGCCGTATCCGTGTACCGCTTGGACCAGGTCCGGATCGTGTCCGGCGGCTCCGATGACTTCACGAAGCGAATCGATGAGCTTCGCGCTCGACCATGCAACCCACTCCGACGGCTTGAGCACGATCGCGTTCCCGGACATGAGCGCGGGAATCACCGGATTGACGATGTTCTGGAACGGATAATTCCAAGGGATGATCGCGGCGATGACGCCGAGGGGGTAGTACTCGAGTCGCGCCTTCTTGTGCAGCAGCAGGCCCGATGAGACAGGTTCGGGGCGGAGGTATTTCTCTCCGTTCTTGATCATCCAGCGAAACTTCTCGCAGGTCGGCCAGATCTCTCCCATCAACGCGTTCTCTCGCGTCTTGCCGGAGTCGCGTTGGACAGTGGCGCAGATCTCGTCCTTTTGGTCGACCGTGTAGTCGAGCAGGCGTCGCAGCAGGTCGCGCCTCTCGTCGAACGAAGTCGAACGCCAGGCTCTTTGAGCCACCCTCGCGCGCAACACGGCGGCATCGACATCTTCTGCGGAGTCGACGCGGATCTCTCCGAGTTGCTCTCGCGTCGCAGGGTCCACGCAGAGAATGTGCGTAGCGTCCGCGGGAGGCGAGAATCGGCCTTCCGTAGAAATCGGAATTGACATTCTGATTTTCGCCTTTATCATTCCGACCCAACCGTGTCAACGCTCTCCACAGCCGTAAAAGCACAGGAATCCCTGAGGGATAGGAAGCGCGAGCTCTATCGCGAGGCCATCCTCGATGCGGCGGAGCGGGTGTTCGGGGAGGAGGGCTACGAGGCCACCAAAGTCCAGCGGATCGCAGCGGAGGCCGGCCTGTCCCTCACCACGCTCTACGGCGTGCTCGACTCCAAGTGGGAGATCTACCGCGCAGTCCATCGCCGCCGATTGAGCGAGGTGATGCGTCTCACGCAGGGCGTCCTCGAAACGGACATGTCGTCGCTCGACATTCTGATCGCGGGAACTCGGACACAGCTCGCCTTCTTCATGGAGCGCCGCGACTTCACCAAGATGCAGCTCAAGGAGGTCACCGCCTGGTCGACGATCGAGCTGTTGCGCAGCCCGGAGCAGGTTGAAGCGCTTGGCGTAGGCCTGGACCTCGTTGCGAGCTTGTTGCGGAGCTGCATCGACGACGGATATCTCATCGACGACGATCCCGAGCTCATGGCGAGGATGATGATTGCAACGCAGCAAGTACGACTGGCGATGTGGATGGATCGCGGCTGCGAAGAGGATACAGATCGCGTAGCCGACGCTGCGCTCCGGCATCTGCTGCGGAGCTACTGCAGGGCTGGACAGCTGGCGCCTGCTCTCGAGGCGGCCGGTCTGGAAGCAGAGCCATGAGCGTCGCGTTTCACGAGCTCGAGGTCAGCGCCGTCATCCGCGAAACGCCGGAGTGCAGCTCGTTCGAGCTCAGGGTGCCAGCCGCCCTAGAGGAAGCCTTTCGGTATCGCGCGGGCCAGCACCTCACCGTGGCGCTCCCCTGGGAGGAGTTCGAGCTGACGCGCTGCTACTCGCTGTCGAGTTGCCCGGACCTGCGTGAAACTCTAAAAATCGGCGTGAAAAGAGTCGCTGGCGGGCGAATCTCCAACTGGATGAACGACAACCTGAAGGCCGGAGACTCGATCATGGCGAGCGTCCCCGAAGGTCGCTTCGTTCTCGACCCAGACACCCGATCCGGCGCGCCGCTCTTCCTCTTCGCGGCGGGGAGCGGGATCACGCCGATCGTCGCGCTCTTGAAGAGCGCGCTAGCCACCACCAAGCGCTCGATCACCCTGCTCTACGCCAATCAGGATGAGCGCTCGGTCATCTACGGATCCGAGATCGCCCAGCTTGCCGCGGATCACCCGGGCCGACTGGCCGTACGTTTGCACTTCGATGCGACGAACGGTTACCTCGAGCAGGGCGACGTCCGTTCCATTCTCCATCACAGCGACATCGCTGAGTTCTACATCTGCGGCCCCGGACCCTTCATGGAGCTCGTCGAAAAGACACTCGAAGAGGCCGGTGTTCATGAAGAGCTGGTGTATGTCGAGCGTTTCGTCTCCCCCGCCGATCCTGACCGCGTCCATACCGATTCGGTCCATGAAGCTTCGCTCGAATCACCGGACCGCTTTAGCCTCTGGCTCGACGGTCGCTCGCGAACCGTTCCCTATGTGAAAGGCAAGACCCTTCTCGAGTGTGCCCAAGATGCAGGGCTGCAACCGGCTCACTCCTGCGAGTCCGGCTATTGCGGTTCATGCATGGCGCACGTCAACACGGGCAAGGTCTACATGCGGACCCACGAGGCGCTGTCCGATCGAGATATCGCCCGCGGCGTGGCGCTGCTTTGCCAAAGCCTGCCTGCCAGCAGCGAGCCGCTCGAGCTCGATAGCGATTCGACCTCGTTTCGCGCAGCTTCGGCAGTGAAATCCTCATACGGCAAGCGGGCCTCCAGGCTCGCAGCGTTCGGGGCGTTCGCTTTCATGATCGCAGGAACGCTCATTCTTCGATTGGTGGACTAGGTGGTAAAATGAAACCCCAGGAAACGACATGAAGGTCTTGTACGTCATTCTCGTGAGCTACGCGTCAGCCGGCCTGGCGCAGGCGGCGCTCATGTATGCCTACCGGTCCAAGGCCGCCCAGAAGTACATGATCAGCGACGACGCCCACCGGTCGAAGACCGATCGGGAGCTCTACTGGCGCGTTGCGCTGAACATCACCGTCTCGGTCACGCTGATCTTCTCCGTGATGTTCGGCCTTGGCGAATACCTCTACTACGACCACGCGGCGCCCGCTTGGCGCTACGCGCTCGAGGCCGTCACCGTCGTCCTGATCTACGACTTCGGCTATTACTTCATGCATCGCTACCCCTTCCACGAGTGGAAGCTTCTCCGCGGGGTCCACTCCGTTCATCACGCCGCGAGAAATCCGAGGCAGATCGACAGCCTATTGCTGCACCCGATCGAGACCGTCCTCGGGCTCGGGCTCTTCTTCGGCTCGGTGGCCCTGGTCGGCGGCGTCCACATCTACACCTTGGGCGCGCTCTTCACCGCGTACACGGCGCTCAACATTCTCAATCACGCCGGCATCGACGTGCCGCACTTCCCGTTCAAGACTTTGGGTGTTCTCGCCGCAAAGCACGATCGACATCATCACAGCATGCTCTCTGGCAATTATGCATCGATCACGCCCTTGCCCGACATCATCTTCGGCACCGTGGAGTAGGCCATGACAGTCAGCTTGGTAACCGGGGGCTCTGGCTTCGTAGGGGCCGCCATCGCACGCGCACTCAAGGCTCGCGGTGACCGGGTCATCGTCCTCGATTTGGCGCCTGAATGTCCGGTCGAAGGCGTCGAGTACCATCGCGTCGACATCACCGACGAGGCGGCGGTCTTCGAAGCTTGCCGCGGCGTCGACACGGTCATTCACAACGCCTCGATCGTTCACACGAAGCAGAACAAGCAAGACGTGGTCTGGGCGGTGAACCTCGGCGGCACCGAGAATATGCTCGCCGCAGCGCGAAAAAACGCGGTCTCGCGCTTCGTGTACATCAGCTCCGGGAGTGTGGTCTACGAGGGCAAGGACATCGAGAACGGCGACGAGAGTCTTCCCTACTCATCGGTCTCCCAAGCGCCCTATGCTGACAGCAAGATCGCGGCGGAGAAGCTCGTCCTATCAGAGAACGGGAAGGGTGGCATGGCGACCTGCGCGCTCCGGCCCCACGTGGTTTTCGGCCCTGGCGACAATCGCTTCATGCCGACGCTCTTGGCCAAAGGCCGCAACGGGCAACTGCGCGTCCAGATTGGGCGCGGCGTTTGGCTTTCGGACTACACCTATGTGACCAACATGACCGATGCGGTCCTGCTCGCCGACGAAGCGCTAGCCAACGAAGGCTTGAAAAGCGTTGCGGCTGGTCAGGCCTACTTCATCACCAACGGCGAGCCGATGCCGTTCTGGGATTTCATACGCAAGGTCGCCGCGCGTCTCGGTTTTCCGCCCGTGAAATACACGGCCCCCAAGTCGCTCGTCTATGCAATCGCTGCGATCAAAGAAGGCATCGATACGCTCAAGGGCGGGACGCTCAACGCTGAGGACGGCCTCACCCGTTTCGCGATCCGATACATGTGCACCCACCACTATTTCAGCATCGAGAAGGCGCGTAGGGAGCTTGGGTACAACCCAGCCGTCTCCGTCGAAGAAGGCATCGAACGGACCTGCCAACACCTCGAAGCGACCGGCGCGGTCTAGGCGATTCCGAGTCGCCGTGGTTCGCGCGGCACGTCGGCCGGCCTGGGTGGAGCCGGAGTTGGACGGGCCGACGTCCCCCAACGCGGCCCGCCCAACGGCTCCCCAATGACCCCTTTTGCCGTCCGGCCCGGAGCGCTTCTTTACCCGTTGGGATCCGAATACCCCTTAGGGGTGCATGAGTCCATCGATCTCGACAGTTGATTACATTGTTGTTCATCCTTTGGGTCTACGCAGAACCCGCGTTCGGACCAGCAAGGGCGTGCTCAGAAGCGGCGGCGATGCGCTCCTCTGCCGCAGATCGGCGGACTTGCTGCAGGTGCACCAGCTGATAAAGAGGCAGGCATCAGGGGGCCTTGCGATTCTGTCCGGGGCGAGTCGAGTGTCTATCGAGATTCTGATTCTACTTGCGGCCTGCGGGTTGCTCATCGTCTTGGGCGTGCTCGAGCTAATCATCCACCGGATGCGGCTCAAGCGGATTCCGATTCGCATTCACGTGAACGGCACCCGTGGCAAAACCAGCGTGACTCGCTTGATCGGCGCTGGTCTTCGCGAGGCCGGCATCCGTTGCGTCGTCAAAACCACCGGCACCGTCCCCCGGTTCGTGTTGCCCAACGGTCGCGAGGTGCCGGTTTACCGACCCGGCGGCGCCAATGTGATCGAACAGAAGCAGTCGGTCACCATGGCGGCCGCCCAGCGGGCCGAAGCCCTCGTCGTGGAGTGCATGGCGCTTCAGCCGCAGCTGCAATGGCTTTCGGAGTCGCTGCTCGTTCGCGCCACCCATGGAGTCATCACCAATGCGCGGCCCGACCACCTCGATGTCATGGGACCCACCGAGGACGACGTCGCTCGTGCGTTGGCCGCGACAGTTCCCATGAACGGCGTGTTTCTGACCGCCGAGGAGCATCATCGGCCCTTCTTCGAGGAGGTCGCCATCGAACGCGGATCGCGCTTCCACGCCGCAAGAGACATCAGCCGCGCGCTCACACCAGCAGATGTTGCCGCATTTCCGTATCTCGAGCATCGGGACAACATCGAGCTCGCCCTCGCGGTCTGCGAGGAGGTGGGGGTCGACATCGACACCGCCCTTCGCGGCATGTGGAGAGCCAAGCCCGATCCGGGAGCGATGACCGAATCTCAGGTCGAGTTCTTCGGTCGGCACATCGTCTTCGTGAACGGGTTCGCCGCCAACGACCCAACCTCGACACGCTATATTTGGGAGCAGGCCCTGCGCCGGCACCGCAAGCTCAACAAGCGTATCGCGGTGTTCAATTGCCGCTCGGACCGCGCCGATCGCTCCGAGCAGCTCGCCGAGTCGTACGGGCGATGGCCTCAGGCGGACGAGGTCGTGCTGCTCGGAAGCGGGCAATACATTTTTGCCCGCGCCGCGGTGAGGAGCGGGCTCGACCCGACGCGTTTGGTTTTCGTCGACCAGACGCATCCGGCCGATGTGTTCGAGATTCTGCTTGGCCTTGCGGAGACCTCTGCCCTCGTGATGGGTCTCGGGAACATCGCTGGGCCGGGATTGGCCCTCGCCGAGTACTTCGCCAATCGAGGAATGGATCATGCCAGAAATTGAGTTGTTGACCCTCTCGATCGGGCTCGGCCTCGCCGCCAGCCTTCTGTACGGTGAGCTCTTCGGGCTCGCGGCAGGCGGCATGGTGGTTCCGGGCTACGTCGCCCTTTACATGAACAAGCCGGTCGACATCGGGCTGACCTTGCTCGCCGCCATCGTCACCTTCGGCTTTCTCAAAGGGCTCTCCCAAATCGCCATCGTCTACGGCCGCCGGCGAACCGCGCTCACCATCTTGATCGGCTACCTGGTCGGCCTGACCTTTCGAATGTGGTTAGACAGCGCGATCACTCCGTTTACGGAGGGAGCGATCATCGGTTTCATCATTCCCGGGCTCATCGCGATTTGGTACCAGCGGCAGGGCGTTCTCGAGACTACGCTGAGCCTGGTCACCGCCGCGATCATCGTCCGGATGGTCTTGGTCGTCTTCATTGGAGACGTGACGATATGAGAGGGATGTACTGGAAGCCGGAAGGCGCATCTCAAGTACAGCGCGCCTTGGTCGCAGCCCTCGCGGTCGTCGGACTCGTCGCCGTCGAGGTGTTCCCAACCGAAGAGCAGCAGCCGCACTACGCAGAGAAGATGCTGGCTGCGCGCAAGGCCCAAGACGCGTTCACTGTCGTCGCCGACGCGTCGGAGCGAAAGGGCCTCCGCGTCGAGCCCAAGTTCGATCCGGCCGGCTCGAGGCTGGTCGGTGATCCGCTCTCCCCAATCACCAGCGGGAGCGGCAGCCTGGTATCCAAGCAAACCACGGTGAACCCGAATTTTGCGGCGGTCGTCGTCGAGTGGCTCAAGGATCTCCGGATTAAGAGCGGTGACGTAGTCGCGGTCGGGGTGTCCGGTTCCTTCCCGGCTGTCAATGTCGCCGTCTATTCGGCAATTCATGAGCTCGGCATCGAGCCGATCATCATTTCGAGCACAGCAGCTTCTCAGTATGGCGCCAACGACCCCAGCTTCACCTGGCTCGACATGGAAGCGGCCCTTCGCAGGAATCAGGTGTTTCCTTACAAGTCGGTCGCTGCATCGCTCGGTGGTGTGGGCGACGATGCGATCGGCCTTACGAAGCGTGGGCGGACCATGCTCGAACGCGCGATCGAACGAAACAAGATCCCGGTTCTGGCAGAAATCGAGGCTAAGGACGTGCCTCCCCAGATCGACGAAGACGCCGAGCAGGGCGGATTGAACCTCACGCTCGTCGACCAAGACCGGGTTCGCGAACGCATTCGCGTCTACCACGAAGTCGCCGGCGATCGTCCGATCAAGGCGTACGTCAACGTCGGCGGTGGCACCGTCTCGGTGGGCACCAAGGTGGGCAAGCGTAAGTTCGTGCCAGGCGTCAACTCGCGGCCGCCCAAGGGCATCGAAGACATGCCACCTTCGGTGCTCGGCGCGTTCCTCGAGCTCGGCATCCCTGGGATCCACTTGACTCAGATGATCGAGCTTGCGGAAAGGTATGGCTTGGAGATCGCGCCTCGCGCGACACCGGAGGTCGGCACGGGCGACATCTTCCAGAAGCGCCAAGCGAACCGCTGGCTTGCCGGCATCGTGCTCGCATTGGTCCTACTCTCGCTGTTCGTAGTCGCGCGCGCGCCCTGGGGCACGCGCATGCTCCGCACGACCATTCCTCCCGAGAGCATCGTGCCGCCGGCGCCCCGTGTCGCCAGTGGCGTCGGCTCTCGCACTGAACCGCGCGACGGCAGCGTGAGCGCAAGCGACCCGCCCCAGAATTGATCGTGCTACGCTCCATGCTAGAACACCGCCTCTTGGAGGTTTTCATGCTTCGTCAATTTGCTTTCGCAATTTTCGCCGCGTCGTCACTTCTGGCCGCGAGCTGCGCCAACGACCCCATCGTACAAACCGGCTCCGTCGAGGTTCAATTCAACCAGGACAACATTGCCGACTTCCAGAGCGCTCAGACCTTCAGCGTCGTTACGGCCGACATCGTGCCGGACGAAAGCCTTCCCGACCTCGACGAGAATCAGAGGGCCTTCACCGACACGGTCAACCAGATGATTGTCGAGGCCATGCAAGCCGAGCCCGTCTGCCTGAGCTTCATCGACCCCGACGACGTCACCGACGAAAACCAACCCGACCTATGGGCGGCAAACGGAGTCGCTCGTGACACAAACGGTGGCTACGTCTACCAGTGCGTAGGCGATTGGTGGTGGGGCTACTGGGGCTGGTACTGGAACTCCTGTGCCTATTGGGTTCCTTCCTACGTCGAGTATGACGTGGGGAGCTTGTTGATTCCCGTCGGTCTCCCGATCGTCGGCGATCCGCCGCCGGATCTGATCTTTGCCGGCCTCGCACAGTCCGTCGTGGGCTCAGGTGGAGACCCCGAAACCAAAGCCCGCCAGGCCGTTCAGCTGATCTTCCAGCAGTGGCCGGACAAGCGGAGCTGTCCCTAGGAGGCTGCTCAGCGGCGTCGGTGCCGGCGGCTGCGACGATGTCGTTTGGCGAGCTCTGCGTGGCCGCGCTTGGTCAGCGTTGGCGGGAATACGTACTCCGCCAGGTACTCGAGTGGGTCGAGGACTTTGCCGTTTTGGAACAGTCCGAAGTGTAGGTGGGCGCCGGAGTCCTTGATGCCGGTCCGCCCCACTTGCCCCAGGCGCTGGCCAGCTTCGATTTGGTCGCCGATCTGGACGTCGTAACTGGCGAGGTGCGCGTAGAGCGAGGCGACCCCGTTTCCGTGGTCGACCTTCACGAATAGTCCGCGGGGACCCATGTGCCGCTCGTGAACGATCGCGGCGCCCCAAGGCTCCAAAGCGATCTGCGCGCGGCGTTCCCAATCGACCCCCGCGAACGTCACGGTGCCCCGAGCGATGGAGCGAACGGGCTCGCCCTCCTCGGAAGCGAAATCGATGCCCCGATGCGGGCGCCGCCCTCCGTCCCTCGGCTCCCCCAGGCCGCTGGTTGCGATCCTCGGATAACCGTCGAGTGGGCTCACGAACGAAATTCCAAGGAGCCCTCCGCCGGCCCGGTTGCGCCGGGCGTGGTTGCTCAATAGCCGCCGTCGAGCGGTGAGAATTCGATCTTCAGGCCCGGTATCGCTGACCCGATCTCCCCAAATGAAGTGGGAGACCGCGTGTCGGTGAGACACCGAATCGAAGGACCCGTCGATGTGGGGGCACTGCTGAGCAAACACGTTCAAAATCGCAGCCGCGAAATAGATGTTTGCTTCCGGGCGGACGAGCGCGTCGCGGCGAAACGGAAACGCGCTGACGTCCAGCTCCTTTTTTGCCCAGCCTCGATCCGTCCAGTCCCCGAAACGGTAGACGCCATCGCGAATGTTCGCGGCGTGCATGCCCCGGTTGATCAAAGTTAGGCCGGCTCCGTAACTATTGCGCACCTCGTGGTCGCAGTTGCTCTGCGTGTACACGAGAGCAGCAAGCATCCAGGGATCGACCGAGAACTCCTCGCTGGATCGAACGATGGCTCGAGCGTAGGTCCCGAGCTGCTGGGCTTTGGTAGACGCCGGGCACAGCTGCGCCGTCGTCGCAGCGAGGTCGCTCGGCAACACACGTGATGGCGCGGCCGGCTCTTGCGGCCAGTACGAAAGATCGATCAAACCGCCTCCACGCGGGCGCAGGCCCAAGCGGCGCATTTCATCGGCGGTCAGCGGACCTTTCCGACTCGCGGTGCGAACCGCTGGAGAGTCGTTCAGCACCACGCCGGTGCGAACCCGTCGATTCCAGGGGGTGTCCTGTGCCCGGCTCGGTTTCAGAGCCGTCGTCAGGGCGAAGAAAGATACGAGGGTTAAAAAAATCGCGAGAAATCTCAAGCCGCTCTCCGGAGCTTAACAGGATGCAGCCCGACTCGGATGATTCCAACTTATCGAACCAAGTTTCCGCGCTATTTCGAGACTTCAAAGGTTTTGCGACCTCGGGCCATGTCCGCTAGGGTGCCGGTCGGGACATGCGGCGAAGCGTGGGATGAGCAGACAAGCTGGGACAGATTTTTCGGGGGAGCGTCTCGCTTCGCTTGCAAACCGCCAAGAGCTATTCGCTCGGCGGCAATACGAACCTGTGATCTCTGCTGACGCGCTCGACTCCACCGAGTCGACGTGGTTCGGCGTCGGGGTCGCTGCGGACAACGCGAGCTGCGGCCTCCCGATCGACGTTCTGATCCTCGTTTTCGCCCAGGAGATGGTGCGTCGGGAGCTCGGGCTCACCAAGAGCTCCATCCTCATCGCCGATAGCAACGCCTGCAACGCGGGCGTGCCCCGCCTCGACGTTCACCGCGCGGCGTCCCTTGCGCAGGCGCCCTTGGAAGCTCTGCTCGATCGATTTGGGTTTCCCGTCGACATCCGACGCTCCTCTTCGCTGGCACCGGCGGCGGAGGTCGAGCAAAAGCAAGAGGCGCTCGAAATTGAAAATGGATACGTGGCACAGCAACTCGTGCAAACCGAGATCATGCGTTCTCGCGGTGCGGCGGTGAAGGTCGGCTGGGCCCTGTCCGCATGCACCTATGACGAAACTTACTTCGATCGCTTGTATCGAAATCGCTTTGGTGATCGGGTTACGTTCGCCTACACCATCGGCGGGCGGACGCTCAACGCACAGCGGCCGCGCGCGTGCCCCTACCTCTGCCGCGAGCCCGACGATCGACTGCTTTTGGGAAACCGAGAGAACGCAGTTCGCAAGCTCTACGGTGACGCGACCTCACCTGCGGTCCGCGGGTACCGCCGCCTCATCGGCAAGCTTGCGCGGGCTTACCAGCATCTGACCGGGGAGGATCCCGGAACTCCCGAAAGCTTTCTTCAGTTCGTCGTCGACACCTCCGCTCAGCCGGCTACTGCAGGAAAGCGGGCAGCCCGCGAATCGCGAGCCGGCGCCCCGTCGAGCTTCGCTCCCTGATCTCGCGAGCCTGCGCGTCGGTCAAGACGCCAGCGCCGCGGCCGCTCTCCCCGGCGCGAAGAAACGACTCCGGGCTGACTCCGCGCTCTAGGAGCAGCGCGGTGGCGTGATCGAAGACCGACTCGCGCTTTTTCATCGCCTCGAAGCTGCTCTCGATGACCGCCCGGTCCACGACATGCTCGTCGCAGTCCCAGCCCAGAAATTCGATGAACCGCTGGATCGACGCCTTGCGGTCGCTCACGAGCTCTTCGTAGCGAACGATCAGCACGTCGGGGTCGGACGCTCGGGCGCGCCAGCCGGCGACGTGGTCGAACCATGATCCGTATTGCAGTCGGCCTTCGATGAAGCGCCGATGGAAGTCGTCGATCGACCCGACGAAACCCAGGTAATCGCGATAGAAGTGAAAGTACGACAGCAGAACGTCCAGGCCGTCACGCTCGACGTAAATGTACCGCGCCCCGTCCGGCAGCCATTCCCTCGGCAGGTGGCTCTTGAATATCCGGGGAGACGGAAAGCGCTCGAGGTCCGAAGCGCGGAGCTCGCCGATGGCCAGTGAGCGCTCGAACCAGGGCGAGACCTCGGTCAAATGCGTAGGGTCGGGCTGCTCGTCCTGCGTGAGAAGATAGAGAACCCATTGCGTCAGGGTCGTCCCCGAGCGCGGGTAGCTCGAGATGTACACGTCGCTCTCCCGAACTTCGATCTCCATCCGGCCTCGCAGGAACTTGGCGATTCGCCTCGCGTTGTCCAGATTGCGAGCTGCGAGGTCGAGCGCGTCGGTTGCCGCACCTAGAACACGGCTCGCCGTCTTCTGCAACGGGTCTCTCGCCTTGCTGGTCTTGCTCGTATTGATTGGCCGCATGATCAGACGCTGACTACCCTAGCCCTGCCGATGGAAGCCCTAGCACATATCGCGACACCCGAGTTTGCCATCGCGTTCTTCGTGAGCTTCCTCGCGGCGGCGCTTCACAGCACGGTGGGCTTTGGCTTCGCACTGCTCAGCGTGCCTGTTCTTTCACTTCTCAACCCTCTCTTTGCGCCCGTGCCCCAGCTCCTCGTCGTTTTCCCCCTGACGCTGGCCATCGTCGTTCGAGAACGCCACGCGGTAGAGGCCAAGAGCACCCTTTGGATTCTTGCCGGACGGATTCCTGGAGCGCTCGTCGGCGTGGCGCTTTTGAAGATGCTGTCGGGCGCGGCGCTCGACGTCTTGATGTCGTCCATGGTGGTCCTCGGCGTGGCTCTCGTGATCAGTCGCGGGACGTTCGAACGCACGGCTCCGCGCGAGTTCGGGGCTGGCGTCGCTTCTGGGACCATGGCGATGGTCTCCGCGATCGGCGGACCACCGATCGCGCTTCTCTATCGAAACGACGCGGGCCCGACCGTGCGGGCGAACCTCGGCTTGGTTTTTGCGATCGGCCTCTCCATCACCATCAGCGTCCGTGCCTTGGCCGGAGAGGTGAGTTGGGCCGAAGTCATCATCGGCGCAGCGTTGCTGCCAGCGGTTTGGCTAGGACTGAGGGCGAGTCGGATGCTGATCCCTAGGGTCGACGGCCCGCGGCTCCGCAATGCCATCGTCGTCGTTGCCGGTGGCGCGGCGCTCTTGCTGCTCGCCCGGGGTGTCTTCAACTGGTGAAGTGGACCCAGGTCGTTTCGGGTTGGAAACGCACGGCGTGCCAGGCTGCAGGAACCTCGGGCTCACTCCAGTAGTAGAGCCAACGTGCATCGACCGGCGCGATGTTCGTGCAGCCGTGGCTGCGCACCTTACCGAAGTCCGTGTGCCAGTACGCGCCGTGAAGCGCGTACCCGCGGTGGTAGTAGAGCGTCCACGGGACCTCCTCGACCTCGTAAAAACCGTCGATCGGGTCGGTCGCGTTCATCGTGGTCGAGATGTACTTCTGCTGAACTTCGAAGAGTCCGGTCGGTGGTTCGTAGCCCTCTTTGCCGCTCGAAATCACCGTCGCATACACGGGCCTGTTGCCTTCGTAGGCGACGAGCGTCTGCTCTCCCAAGTCGACATGAATCCATTTTCCATTCGCTGGAACACCGCTCGGACGCTTGGTCTGCCGCGCCACGCGCACCCCGTCTCGTTTCACGGCGCCAGGCTTGCCGGCCACGTATGCCACGCCCTCGACATTCGGTTCCTCTTCGACCACGAAGCGCCCGTGTTTTTGAGCCTTGCCCGTCAACTGGGCCTTCCCGCCTTTCAGATCGAGCAGGTCGCGATCTTCCCCGTAGACGAACGCCAAGGGGAGCTTCCAGCCGTCCCGTCCGAGCTGCTCGCCCCGAACCACATCGGGGTTGCGAAGCTCGATGTCGCTTTCACGTACGAAACGGCCTCGAATCGTCCGGTAGAACACGGCGCCGTCGGCCTTTCGCGTCTCCTTTTCGGCAACCGCGAGAAAGTAGTCTCCCTCCATCAGTGAGGAGACCACCTCTGGCGTCGGACCCTTCTTCTCCATCGCGCGTCGGGCCTGCTTCTCTTCTTGCACCGTCGGGATGCGGTAGTAGCGCGGCGCCCTCTTGGTGATGACGCGCGAGTACTGATAGGGGAGGTGGCTGCTGGTCTTGGCCGGCGGGACTCCGTACCGGTTCGTGCTCGGCGTATCGCCCACGTGGAAGCCGAGAGAGGTGCACACGTACCCAAACGGCGTCGCCTCGTACCAGGAGCCGTCCTTGCAACCGGAACCGCTGACCTTGTCGCCGACTTTGATCACATCGCCCCGGCGCACGATACCGGCGACCTTCGGGCTGCTCTGTGCTTTGTCGTAGACGAACGAATCGTAGTGAAACGCAGAGCCGAAGCGCCCCGTCTTGCCGGGGTTGTTCTTCGGGCTCTCTTGGCGCTCGTTCCAGCCGTCGAGATCGGGTGCGCGCAGTACGCGCTGCCCGTCGACGATTTCCGACCGGTGCAGCTGTTGATTCGATGCACGCTCGCCGAAGGCGACGGCCCCTCCGCTGACGGCAGCGATCAGAAGGGCCAGACACAAAAAAGACCATCGATTCGAGAGAAACCGCAACATGTACCTTGCCTTGAAAGCAGCGCCCGACCCCGCGCGCCGCCGGACGAGGGTAGCGCCACTTTCCCGTGATTCAAAAGATCCGCCCGCCAAGCCGCTTTCGTTTGCAATTCTCGTGCTAACGCGACCGCATGGCGGCTGCGCCAAGGCCTCGACCGCCGCCGGAGGAGCCCGAGATTACCTGCGCTTCCCCTTGGTCGGGGCGTACGCCAGGTCCGCCTGAATCAGCGCGCCGTCGCCGGCAAAGGTTCGAGTGCGCCCTGTCGGCATCGCGATCTCATACTCGTCCCAGGTCACATGGAAGCTCGCGCGAACGTGAATGCGCTCACTGGTTCCACGCTTGGCATCGGCCGGCGTCCACCTCACCGTCGCCGGAACGCTCACCTTCTTGCTGATCCCGTGCAGCGCGAAGCGCCCATCGAGGGTCATCGGAACCCATTTCCCCGGATCGAGCTGCTTCGCCCCTCGCACCGTTTCGAGCACGAAGCGGCTCTTCGGAACGTCGTCAATCTCGAGGAAGCCCGCCCGGCGAAACATCGTATCCCAGGCCGAATCGTCGGTGCGGATCGATACCATGAACACATCGATGTTTCCCGACGCCTTGCGCAGGTCGCGAGGGTCGATCGAAAGCGCGCCCTCAACCGTGCCGAACCGGCCCCATGCGGGCACCGTGACCTGCGGCCCTTCGCAAACGAACCGAACTTTTCCTTCTTCCAGCTCATGGGTTCCTGTGGACGTTTCGGCGTTCGCAAAGGAAGCGAGCGCCGAGACGACCAAGAGCACGAGCACCGATTGGTTTCGTCTTCGAATCATGTGACACCCCATTCATCATTAGTAACGGATGAGGCGGGACGGTCCAAACTCGTGCCAAAGGCCCGATCGAATTCGCTTGTTTTTCGGGGCTGAGGAGCGGCTACGGGACGATCAGGTCATCCTCGTCACAGGGGCCATTGCAGGGGTTCGAAACGACTCCCGTCTCGTAGAAATTCTTCAAGACAGGTCCCAGCGCTTCGAGCTCCGTCGCGCGGCCGTGCGGGTCTCGCATGGTGTCATCCCAATGCGGAATGTTGGTGATCGGCGGGTCCGGGTTGCCGAAGTCGATTTCGATCATCGCGGAGCCAAGATGCTCGCCGTTCGCGACCGGGATACCCCAGACGTCGCGGATGGTGTCCGCGAGATTGACGATACCGCCAATCGTTCGCGCCATGATGTGGGCCCCGAGATTGGTCACTTGATGGTCGGCCTTCGACACTTGGATCAGCACCTCGTGTGCAGGCGTGCCCGGCAGCGGATTCGTTCGAATGTACTTCGAGTACCCGGTCGGCTCGGCCCGATCCCAGAGGCCTTGAATGAGCGCGAGATTCATTTGAACGTCGAGGGCATTCCAGTTGTAGTTGCTGTAGAACTGCGGCGCGAACTCGTCGAAATTGACGCTCCTGTTGAGAAGCAGGTTGTACGACTGGCCTGGCACCGCGAGCAGCCCCCGCTCGATGTCCGTCGTCAGCGCCATGATACTCGCACCCAAGATCCCGCCCTGGCTCCCTCCAAAGTAGTAGCGTTTGGCGCCGTCGATGGTCGCGCCGCCGCAGTCGTTGTTGAGGGCTTGGTTCAGCGCGGTCGACGGCCCGCCGTCGGCTTCGCGTGACAAGGTCCTCATCGCCATCAGGAAATTCAAGAAACCTTGGTGCATCCGTTCGGGGATGGCGCGGAATGCGGAGACATCGCCACCCACGATGGCTGGGATCAGGGTCGGAAGAACGTCGTCGCTCGAGAAGCCCTTCCAGTCCAATGCAAACGCGGCAAAGTTTTCTGCGGCCGCGATCGGCTGAAAGCCCAAGACTTGCTCCTTGGCGCCGAGCTGGCCGTGACCAAACTCGACCAGGGCCGCCGGCATCACTGAGGCCGCCTCTGGCACGATCATCGCTGCAGAATACGGGAAGCTCCCGTTCTGTTCGGGCAAGCCGTCGTCGCCGAGATTGAGGAGGCCGCCCGACTCGCCCTTGGTCATGTATAGGGGCATGTCGAACGTGATCTCGAGACGGCAGGCAATGCCGCTGTCGAGCTGCTCGTTCTTGAGCTCGATGGTGTACGGAACGCCGTCGGGGAAGCTCCCGAGCGCATCGTCGCGAATGTGTACCATCGCGCTCGTGTTGT
>JABDJF010000121.1 GCA_013002645.1 Myxococcales bacterium | reverse complement strand
GGTTTGGCAAACGAGTTCATCATACGCCGGACCTTTGGCGGAACGACGGAGACTATCTACGATACCTTCGACGTTCCCTTCGTCTACATTCAGGTGGGGGGAGGGCCGCCGCTCTTCACGGGACCTTGAGCCGGTCAGGCGCCAAGCACCGTGAAGACACAAACAGATCCGAGCCGCACCCAACGCGTGCCAAAGCCTGTACCGAATCTCATGGTCACCCAGGCCTCACAACCCGTGACCCGTTTCCAATTCTCATTTTGGGCCACTACATAGGTCACCGACCCCCGCTCGGACACGAGCGTGCCCTGCAAGCCAGGGGCCCATCGACTACATCGACTACGGGGCGGGGACCGGGGTCAACGAGCTCTCTTAGCCCATCGGGCTCAAGCTGAGAGCCGAATGTCGCGGTACTAGCTGGTTATGTCGCGCTGCTGCGTCCAGAAACATTCTGGAGTCACGGCGGCGCATTTGCGACGGCGTTGATTGCACTCATGGATTGTTGAGTGGGTGGTGTGCATACGCGACATGACTCACGTCGGTTTGCCTCCATTCGTGCTCGGCGAGCTTGACGGCGGGCGACCGTAAGGCCGTGCCGGACGCGATCGGTGGCTAAAGATCCGACCGACGTTGACGACGTCCAAGGCGGCTGGGCACGCGAACCACGAAGCCGCGATGGCGCCGTTGGCAGCTGAAGTCGCTCCACAGCAGTGCTGGCAAGCGTCGTTACTATTGGGTATGTCGGCGAGCTCGCGCGGATTGCTGCCCGGAGGGAGCGCAGGGCTCCGGGGCCTCGGCGGACAGCTCGATGATGCCGGGCCCGGAGAACACGGGGTCGACGAACTGGGCCTCGGACCCGGGTGCGCCCCAGGTTCCACACCGGTGCTCGGTTTCTCCAATAAGAAGGGAATACGCGACATCGCGACCCTCGAAGTCGAGCCGGAGCGCGCCGTCCTGCAGGTCTTCCGAAAGAGTGAGCGTTGCATCGTTTGCGATGGCGGGTTCTTTCAGGGTCATCGTTCCGCCGAGGACCGTCACATCGCCAGCGCCGAGTCCCGTGGCTGACTCGACGTTCAACGCTCCGGCGTCCACGGTGACGCCTCCCGCGAAGTCGTTGTCGCCGCTCATGACGAGTCGTCCGCTCGCGAGGCGAATGCCACCGTCGCCCGTGAGGTCGACGGGCGTGCCGCCATATGAAACCCCACCGTACTCAGCGGGAGAGCTGTCGAAAACGTGCACGACGAGATCTCCTTGCTCGTCGACAATCGCTTCGTCGAGCGAGACGCGCCCGCGCAGTCGCGCCGCCCGCGCGAGCACGGGGCGATACTTCTGATGCGGACCAAGGCGACGCTGCAAGACGCGACCCTGCTCACTCAACGCGAGCCAGATCGTCCCAGTGCCCACTCCGCCGGCCTTTGCACGAGGATGAGGAACGATCTCGGGAAGTGCGTAGCGCCCTTCGGCGTTGACTCTGGAATCGTGCGCGAAGTGAACGGTCGCACTCGAGTCGACCGAAGGCACTGCGATGACCTTCGCCACCTTCTCCGAAAGCGTCCCTTGGCCGGCGTAGTCTTCGGTCTCTTTGTCGATGACGGTGGGCGACTCCACCACGAGGAACACGTGTCCGGTATCCTTGGGCTTGGGACGGGTCTCATCGGTTGGCTGTGTGTAGCGACCCATCGCGTAGGCAACGATGTCGCCGGGCTGTAGCGTCGCGAAATCCTCCACCGGCTCGAAGCCAGCGGTTTCCACATGTCCCGCGCGAAGGAAGTGGGCCACCACGAACGCGCGCGCCCACGGCCTCCGACGCTCGCGCAGGACGAAGTCCTTTGAATAGGCCTGATTGTGTTCGGGGAGGTAACGCTGCGATTGCAAGACGGCCTCATGGAGAGGCGAGACCGTGTTCAACACGAAACTCAGCCAACCCGAGCAGTCGGTCGACACGAACGCAGCCTCCGTATCGCTTGCCTCGAGCTGAACGAGGGGCTCACCGAGCTGTTTCTTCGCTCGCAGCAACCTTTGATGGCTGTAGCTGTTGCTCGTGCCGTTGTCCTGCAATGAGTAGGTCACCTCGAAGGAAAAGAGGGCGATGCGTTCCGAAAGAAGCTCGGACGGGCTCATGCTCTCGGTGGGCTCATCGGTCGCCTGCTCTTCGGTTGGGTAGCGTTGCGTCAGAAAACCGAAGGACACGAGAAGAAGAAACACCACGAGATACTCTGTTAACGCGAACCTTCGTCTCATGTGCCCCCACGCCGAGCGTGCCTGACACTTTAGACCACCGGGGACCCCGAGTGCACATTCGTCGACGTTGCGCGCCGGCGCTGATCCCTGGGATGGGTGACAGCGTGAAACGCGTCACGGACAGGCCGCGCTGCAAAGGGCGAGGCCGGTTCTCCGAGATCTCGCGGGACACCCCTTTACCGATTCGCTCGTGCGCCTTGAACCGGGTGCCTACACCTCTTAGCCCATCGGGCTCGAGCAGAGAGCCGTACGGCGCGAGCTCGGCCGAGATGTCGACAAGGCGTCTATTCGGAACCGCCTGAACGGCGCCAGCCGACCGCTCCAGGCGGTTGCTACGCGCATGGCCCGCTTCTCGCGCCGACGCGTGGCCCTAGCGTATGACTACGTAGTCCGTGAAGTTATCAGAGCTGCTGCCCGGAGCCCCTTTTACGTATCGCTGAAGCTTAGAGTACGCTTCTTCTACGGGCCCGAAAACCTGGACGCCTATATCC
>JABDJF010000114.1 GCA_013002645.1 Myxococcales bacterium | reverse complement strand
AACTAAACCAAACCAGCTATCAATTCCCGCAACCACCCCCCCACCACCCCCGCGGCAGCACCCGCGCTCGATGGGTTTTCGCGGTATGGGGCGCAAGTCATCGAAATACTGAATGTTTAAAAGGGGGAGCGTGTCCCCGTGACGACCAAGCCCCCGAACGGCTGACGCCGTAGGGGGGCGTGTGAGCTGGATCTCGTGTCGAACCTGCTTCGTTCTATCAGGCCTGGTTACTCGAAGTCGCCCTTGAGTCTTCCAAAGAAGGCGCTGTTTTCGACGGTCGCTTCGGCGTTCCAGGTGCCGCCGGCGTTTTTGAAGCGGCCCTTTGTTCCCGTGATGTCACCACCGACGAATCCTTGAAAAAGGATGCCGTCCGTGCAGACGAAACCGCCGCCCGAGCCGGTCAGAATCGAGCCATCCCGATAGATCGCAACCCAGCTCGCTGTGGCATCGGCTCCGAATACCGGGCAGCCGTCATAGGGGCCCACCGCATCGAAACTAACCGTCGAATTGAGGTGAGCATACCCCGGCTTACCGCGCGCGATCGAGGTCTGAACCGACAGGCTCTCCCCGGTTGCCGGGTCAACGTCGACGATAACGCTGCTCCCGGAGACTCGCAAGTCGATGTCAGGTCCCCTGTGCCACCATCCATGTGCTTGCGGTGCAACGAAAACGGCCGCGGTGAGCGCGGCCATGGCCAAAAAAATTCCCGTTTTCATAACAGCTCCTTGATTCGTTGGACTCAGCGCCCTTCTCGGGCGAGCCGCATCAGGCGCAGTCGGAATCTCTCACTCAGCAACCGCACGGTCTATACGTAATTCTTTAGTCAACGGTCTTGCTCTTCGGAGCGGCGAAATCTTCTTGAGACGAAAGCCGGCGTTCGTCGTCGCGCTCAGCGGCAGTGCCAGCGTCGAGCCCCAGCGCGTGGACGTACGCACCGTGCCTCGCTATCCTCGCGGCGTGTCTTCTCGAAGCAAGGACACCTGGGGCTTTCGGTTGGCGCCGCGCCGCTGGCCCTCTTTGTTTCGGGCTGTTCGTGAGTCTCCCGACGACGTGGTCCTCGGGGCCAAGGTGTTCTTTTCGCTTGGTGGCCACGACGAGAAGCCGACCTATCGGCGGTTCATGCGGACCGACTGCGGATCCGAAATGGTGGGGAATCGAACCGCGTACCCGGTCCTTTTCACCGATTACGACGCGCTCCGCGCCCTTCCGGATGGGACGCTGGGGCGGGAGTACGTACGGCAGCTCGACGAGCGAGGGATTCATCCAAACGAGCTGAGTCGTCTGACCGACATCGCCTATGAAGACTACGAGTTCAGTCCTGATCACGCGTACGTTCGCGATCGGGTCCGGGAGGCCCACGACCTCTACCACACGCTGACAGGCTACGGGGTCGATCTTGTTGGCGAGGCAGGCGTCATGGGGTTCACTCTCGCACAAACGGGCAACAAGGGCTGGGCGATGCTGGCGCTCTTGAACACCTCGAGCCGCCTGGTGAGCGGCCGCTTCGACGGCTTGGTCGTCGCGATCAAGGGCTACCGCCGCGGACGGCGCGCGCGGTTCTTGGCTGCGGTCCAGGATTGGGACCGGCTGCTTCGGACCTCAATCGAAGACGTACGCGAAGAGCTGGGCATCACGCCGATGGATCCGTACCGACCGATCGAGCTCGGGGAGCTGTTCCGCAACGCGTCGAAGGAAGCCTCCTGACGTTGGCATTTGGGGACACGCTCCACCCTCAAGACCTTCAGCATTTCAACGACTTGCGAACCAGACCGCGAAAACCCGACGAGCGCAAGCGCTGCCGCGGGTGTGGTCGAGGGTGGTTGTCGAACTTGTGGCCTGGTCAGGTTTAGTTACGCCGCCCGCCCACCCCCACCCGTAGTTGGGGTTCCACTCTCACGCGAGTGAGCAGCGTGCCTGGCGCGGCGTTCGCTTCGCTCCGCCTTGCCGGCGCGTTCGCGCCGGGCTTCGCCCTTTGGGCTCGCGCTGCCGCCTGCTGTCTTGTTGCCGCCTGCTGTGGTGCTGTGGGGACACGCTCCCCCCTTTTACTTGCAGTATTTCGGTGGGTTGGGAGGCGTACCGCGAAAACGCAATGAGCGCGGGTGCTGCCGCGGGTGTGGTGGGGGGGGGGTTGGTGAACTTGGGGCCTGGTTTGGTTTAGTTACAC
>JABDJF010000070.1 GCA_013002645.1 Myxococcales bacterium | reverse complement strand
GATGTTATGTCGCGTAGAACTCGAAGCTGAAAGCGCGTTTGTATCGACTATCAGCTGAGGCTCGGGGCATGATTCGCTAGTAGAACCGCGCGAGGGTGAATGCGAACCAAATGGCCAAGAGCAGCGGCCAAAACGACAGCTTCAGGATGAGGTTGTCTTCCCATTCAAACAGCTTCCAATCGACACCGCGGAACATGGCGGCGAGTGCGAGCGTCTGTACGGTGATGTAGAGGTACATCGAGAAGTAGAAGAGCTCGATGTATGCAATCTCGGGGGTTTCGATGCGAGCTCGCTCGTTGACGTGAGCGAGGATCAGGATGAATAAGAAGCCAGCGGAGCTCTGGATGACGTTCATCGTCGTGAGGCCAGCGCGACCGTCCTGTTTTCGCGACGAGATGTAGAGAACCACGAACATCATCATGACGACGATCAGGATTGGGATGATGTTAGCCACGAACGGGTTCAGGTAATTCCGTTTGAAGACCATGTGGAACGTGAGCATCGGGTAGCTCTTCACGAGGCGGCGGTTGCCGAATGTAGTCTTGAACTCAGCATTGCTGAGCGTGAAGAACGACGCGATGGTCTCGGACGATGGAACGCTGACGTCGGGGTTTAGGCCCGGTCGAACGGACGGATTTAGGATGTCATAGCTCTGGAGGTCCGGAACGAGCAGCACGTTCTTGCTGAAGTCGGGGTAGAGGATGCGAAGCGCCACGTCGTTCTGTTCGAATGGGTACTGCCGGTAGCTGAAGTCCTCCTCGAGGGTGACTCGAAACCGCCACGTGACGAGCACGTAGTCGTCGTATTCGACATCCGCGAGCTTGGTTTGGACTAGCCCCCGTGTTTCTAGCGCGGACACATCTGGGAGGTAGAATCCGGGCGGGGCGGTTTCGTAGAGGTCTTTCGGGTACTTCATCCAGAGCTTGCCGATGATGCTCGCCTCGAAAGATGACAGCTCGTAGGACTCGATGAAGATTCCGGTGGGGACCTTGCTGTAGCGGGCGTTGACGAGCTTGTAGAGCTCCGCGTCGCTCTGCTCAACGTAGTTGTCGAGTATCGTGTCGTTCACGATCCGCTCGACGTCATGGTCGAAGCGCGAAAAGTCCGTCGTCACGTTGAGATACCAAATCAGCACGATGTTGCCGAGGAGCACCAGCGACGTGAGCGTGGCGAGCCGCCACAGCTCCTTGCGGTTGAACCCGTCGACGCCCTGAACCAGCGCGAGCAGCGCGAGCAGCGCGATCAAGAGAAGCCCGATGCCGATGCCGATCTGGATGATCTTTCGGCGGCCCTCGTCCGACGCCCCGAGCAAGTCGTCCTCGGCGAACACGAGAACGCTCTTCCATCCAGTCGACTTCAGCTCTCGGAAGAAAAACCACGAATGCTTGTACGTGTACGTGCTGTTGTAGGCGACGACCCCCTCGGCGTCTTCGCGAAGCGAATTGACGATCGCTTCGTTCTTGCCATCGCGAAGTTGAAAAACGTTCTGCAGCAGGTAGATGGGGTTCGGGTGGGAGAGAATCGCCCCGGTCTCGTCGTAGGTGAAGCCGTAGCCCGCCTCGCCGACGCTGAGTGCGTCGACGATGCGCGTGAAGTCGCTCAGCGAAATTGCGTAGTCGACGATACCGATGGTTCGGCCCTCGTCGTCGACCACCGGCACGCCATAGTCGACCACCATCGTCTCGGCCGCCTTGGCGAAGTACGGTTCCGACCAACGCGCTTTGCCTGACTCGACGACGGCCGTGTACCACTTGGCCGTTTCGAGCTCCCTCGACGTGTAGTCGTAGGCTTGCTCGATGAACTGAAACTCGTCGCGGGCCTTGTTGAAGAAGGGAGAGTATCGCTCCTTCCCCGCAAAGGCGCCCGGTTCGAACGCGACCGTCACGCCCATCACGAGAGGAAACCGAAAGCTCTCCTTCTTGATGCTCTCGAGGAGCTCGGGTTCCGAATCGATGCGAGCGACGACCTTGGAGTACTCGGTGGCCCGCTCGGATACCTCGGAGAGCGTTTCGTCGAGCGCCTCGGCAACGCGAATGCCGGCACGCTGTCCGACCTCGAGGCTTCGTGCCTGCCGGCTCTCCTTGAACTCACGGAGGTCATGAACGGTGTAGGCGGTGAGGGCCGCGGCACCGACCGTGGTCACGATGAGCGCGACGGTCCGTGCGTTGAGGCGTGACGACTTGCGGCGCATGTGCGGCGGAGTGTAACCAGGTTGCCGACGCTCAGGTAGTGCCGCAGCAAAAGCTCTCTT
>JABDJF010000464.1 GCA_013002645.1 Myxococcales bacterium | reverse complement strand
CACGGGCCAGCGAAGATCGCTTCCAACCCGGCACAAGAATTGAGCTCGAACCCTGGGCTGCGCTTTTCTGCCAGGATTTGCAGCGGACGCGAAGGGATTCGAACCCCCGACTTCTGCCTCCGGAGGGGACGGAACGAAATCACGAAAGCCAAGTTATTCCGCGTTTTCCCGTGCAAACTGGAAACGGCAATGTGCCGATAGACGCAGTTGGACGCACCGAAAGTCCATCAAACCCGGCACCGTGCCGGGTTGATTCGGAGGCCGTCGCACTAGCCCTGGCTCTGTTGCGCGTAATCAAAGTCGTGTGAGCTCCCACCTCGGAGCACTACGTCAACAGTTGGCCTTGGCCCGGTCGCTCGAATCCTAGAGGATTCTACCGGAAACGAGGCGACCGTCTTGAAGCCTTTTTGCCCTGGCCGCCATCAGAGCCCTGTCAAAGTCGCCTGACGCGAGTCGAGCGTAGTAGCGTATCGTCACCCGGCAGGGCTTGGTGCCGCCGCAAGCTGTGTCTCGGGAAGAATACACAAAGGAACGGAGGACACGCACAATGTCTAACCTCACCGCCATCGCTATGATCGCAGCAATCACTATCGCAGGCTATTTTGTCTTTCTTGGCGCAGAGCGATGGACGCATGAGCGAGGCGATGCACTTGCGACCGGCCTGCTGCGCGGGGTTCCAATGTCTGCCAAACACCGGTGGTTGCTGCTCTTCAACAATTGGTTGCCCAATGCCTTGGGTACGACGACCTTCTCTCTTGCTATTGCGCTCGCACTCGTGGCAGTTGCTCGAGAAGTGAACGATCCGTTTATCGGATTTGTAGCGTACCTGTGCGCGATCGGCTTCGGCATGGGGTTCGCGTTCTGGCTCCTGCTAGGGACTTCGTGGTTGGTCTTCTACGTCTCGCTCTTGCGTGAAACCAAAACGAATTGATCGAGAACGACTGCGTCGTCGGTGCGTTTGAGCTGTGGCCGTAGGCGCTGAGCCGATGCGGCTTGCCACCCCACTCTCCGCCTTAGTACCGTGCGCTCACCGGGCAGGTTTGATGCCGTCGCAAGTCGTGTTCGGTCTGAATGCGCGACGGGCGGGAGGTCGCTATGTCGAGTGATCTCACCACTATTTTCGCGATGCTGTGCGTCTCTGCGTTGCTTGTCGTCTATTTGGTCTCCCTCATGACGACAGGGCACCAACGACGGATGACACCGTAACGGGACTGGCAATGGGCGCGGTCAGGTTCGATTGTCCTTACGCATTTCTGACGAGACATGAAACCACCAGACGCTTCCCATACCGAGATACGCCACAGCTCCAATGAAGGCAAGACTGGCAGCCATGGATCCCACGACCTTTACGCGTGGCTCCTCCGCTGCTCTAGCCAGTTCCAGGACGCCGAGGCCGACGACCAAGAGGAAGCCGCAAATGAAGGCGAAGAGGGGAACCGCTTGGGTGACGAGCAAGAGCCGCCTCGTCCGCAAGGGCACCGGCATTCCTTTGACGATTCCGGAGAGAGCCCCATCCAATCTGTCCAAGAGGATCGGGGTTACCGTCATTGCGCTGTAAAACGTTACGACGACCATGACCATAATCGACAAAAGCACGGATTGATCTGACATGACACTCTCCTCTTCGCAGTAGGGCTCGGGAGCTCGAGTGAGGACCTAACCCTTCCTGGTGGGAGGACCGTATTCGTCTTCGGGTCGAAATAGCAACCGCGGTCACCGGCATCAAACGCGGTATTCCAGTATCAACCACCTTGCGATGGCGGATGCTCTACAAGTGCGGTTCTAGAGGACGACGCTTCGCGCAGTCTGCAGAAGGGGCGGGCCTGAGGCTCATGTCGCCCGATACCGTCGCAGGTGGTCCATGCAACGAGCGTCGGAGAGCTATCCCGTTCCCCGCCTCGAGCGTAACCACTGCCAAGTCGTGAACGAGAGCGACAGCACGAAGAAAAGCAATACAGGGAGATCCGGCATCGGGTTGAGCGGCAAGCCGAACGGATAGGTTGGCGTAATCAAGATCGTTCGCATCGACGCGAACTTGTGGATGACTGCGTCCGAATAGACGGGATCGGTCAGCATCCGGAAGAAGTCTCGTCGCGAACGATAACGAAGCAGCGCGATTTGATCCCAACCGTCTTGGTCAGGCGTTGCCCCGTAGCCTAGAGCGTTGTCGTTCGAGGCGGAGAGGTAGGTAGGGTGCGCCCCCATCCTGGCCAGCATGGGCAGTATCGCCAAGCCATAGGCTTCATCAGCCTCCTCGACCGTCGCCTTGGGATCCGGATATCCGTCGGGATAGAGCGGACGCCCCTCCTCCCTGAGCTTCATGATGTTGGCCATGTAGAAGGGGCGTCCATCGTCGGCCGCGGCGAACCGGCGGAGCTCGATCATCATCTGATCAATATTTTCTGGGCTGAGCTCTCTAGAAAAAGTGTACTTGCGCGACGAGCGGTCGACGTCGGCTATAGCTTGGTCCACTTCTTCGTCTGTCATGGGTGCGGTTGGCGCGTAGTACCAGTAGCAGACCAGTGAGAAGAGCAGAACCATGACCCCTGCGACGACGAGGCTCGTGCGATCAAATCGAGCGGCCCTGCCACTCCCCTTTGCGTGCTGCTCCAACGTTGCACCCATGTTGGCCTCCGCGGCTCTCGTTTCGGTTACAATTTCGACCTCGAGAAAAGAATAAGCTACTTCCACAGCAAAGAACTTGGTGACTACTCGACCGTCCGAGTTCTACCACGATGAGGAAAACAACATGCCGAATCTAACGCTGCTGTCGATTCTCGCTGTGACCATTGGCGGGTACACCAGCTGTATGTGGGTCACCAAGATGATTACCGGCAGGGGCGATGACATCGTAAGCGGCATCATCAAGGGGGTTCCAGTGTCCACAAGAGACCGCTGGCTCATGCTCATCACCGATTGGCTGTCCTGGGTGGCTTTGCAGGTCTCTTTGCTGATCATACTTGGTCTCGGTATCCTCGAGATCGCGCGCGGAGCGAACGAGCCGAGGGTTGCGCTCATCGGGTACATGTGTTGCGTGATGTGCGCGTTCGGGGCTGTGTTCTGGACGCTCTTGGGCAGCGTCCTTTTCGCCAACATGATGTCCACTATTCGCAAGACCGCTCGGTCCTGACGACGCGAGAGGTGTCGCAAAGCGAAACCCTTTCGCGAGATTCACACCAGGCGCAGCGCGAACACGAAGATGCTCACCAGCATGATCACGCCTAGCTAGCGTTCGGCCTTACCAATTGCCCTGGCGCAATCAATGCCGGTCCAGGTGCCCAAGATTGACCAGCTGACGCCCGAGAACGCCGGAATGACCGCGGTAACATAGGCGAGGGTTTTGATACCGGGATCGCTCACATTTTCGGCGATGAGCAACAAGCCGAGGGCGATGGCGATCGAGAAGGCGATCAACCCGCCCATGTATAGAAAATAGACACGATAGAGAAGCACGGCGCGAAGGTCCCGAGACACGGGGATGCCATCTTTCAGGCCCGTCGTGATGACCTCGGCGTGCTTGTTGGTCAACTCCGACAGGTACGTTAGCAACGCTCCACCGCCGACGAGCGTCGCCAGGATCAATCCAATGGTCTCGAGGTTCGACACCGGTCTCTCCTCCTAGACCAACCGCAGCGCAAACACGAAGATCCCGAGCAGCATGATCATCACGATGGCGATGGCGAGGATGGCCGAAGCGCTCACGTGGGTGCGGGGGGGTTTCACGACCTGCACCGGAATGGACCGCCGTGATGCCTCGAGCTCCTCGGGCTCCACCTCGATTTCCTCGAAGGAGTCTCGCTGGGCGCTCGCGGGGCTAGTCATGCTCGATTCGATGGCATCGATGACGCGTCTCCACTCCGGGTCTTGAATCGAGCCGTGCCAGTGCAGAAGGTCGGTCGTGTGAATCCGCGTGAAGCCGAAGGGCAGCGCCGTCTCGTCAATCCTCAGAGGCACGAGCACCTTGTTGCTTTTCGCAAAGTCTGCCTCTTCCTTGACGTAGTCCGAATCGACCGAGTGCGAGGACCACAAGACTACGACTGCATCGCTCGTCCGCAGCTGCTCGATGATGTATGCGTCGAACTTCTGGCCTGGCGGAATATCCGCATCCCAGAATACCTCGTAGCCCTGGATCTGGAGCGCATCGGCGACGTGTTGGGCCATCGCCTTGTCTTTGCGGCTGTAGGAAACGAAGAGCTTTTTGGGCATTCTGCTTGTTGTAGGTCAATCCGGCGGTCGGAGCATGAAATCCGTAACAGAGCTCCAAAGGGAGTCAAACATAGGTCTATCAAACCCCGTCCCAGTAGCCAGCCAGTCGTAGTGCGGGGGATCGCGGTCTGGGTCGTAGAAGTGGCCGCAGACGTCGAGATGGTCGCCCTCGGCCGCATAGAGGAGCTCGCCCCAAAGCTGCGAGCGAGTGGGCACGATACCGTCATTCTGGTCAGCCATCGGAACTTCCCCGTAGGCGTCGACCAGCGCGGACGCCTGCTCTGGGGATGGGGTCGGATACCTGGAGACCTTGTCACCTCCGAGTCCGTACAGGAATCGGTAGAGCAAGTGCGAAGCCTGCCGATACGGGTCGAGCCCGATCGAGCGCATCGTCGTCCATCCCGGTTTTCGCGATCGCATCACGACGCTCCCATAGCGGACGCCGGGGCGGTCTTCGGTCGCTGCATTCAATAGGTCGATCCCGCCCGGCGTGAGCTGCCCAAGCGCATCGTTGTCATCACCCACGGACTGCAGATAGGCCTGGATCTTCCGTTGGCGGTCCTCGTCGAACTCGTCGAGGAGCTTGTCGTAGAGCTGATCGAGCACCGAGCGGCGAAGGCCAATGAGGTCGTCGAGCCGGGTCACGACCCGCCCAATGCGTACCATCGCGCTCAGTGGAAGCTTCCCGTACTCCATGGTGTAAATGGTCGCGACTGCAATCACTTTCAGGAGCTGAGCACCCATCGCCGAGCTGAAGAAGGCGGCGATGGGCGCGCCGTAGTTTGGGGTCGCGACCGTCACCACCGTTCGCACACGAGAGGAAAGCGCCTTCAGCTCGACCGGGTCGACGTCGAGCGCGGCGTTGGGCGTGACGAACAGACGGGCATCGAGGCCGCCCGTCGAATGCCCAATCAAGTGGATAGGCCCCTCATCCCCCACGCTGCTCTGAATCGACTCGAAGACTCGCGCAGCCCGTCTGCGAATCGAAGCCGCCGGAGAAATCGGAATGTCTCGGATGACGACTGGCGCGTCAGCGGCCTCGAACCACTCCTCGAGGAGCTCACGAACGTGGTGGAAATACCGGATTCCTCCGATCTCCGCGAAGCCGAAGAGCCCGGGAATGAGGTATACATGATGCAGTTCGGCCATCGGTCAGTCGCCGTGAGCTTACAGTCGAATCGCGACGTAGTGGGGTAGAATTTTGATCACGTGAGCTCCACCTCGTGCGCTTGATGGATGATGCGCCAGTCGAGGACCTCCCCCAGCATCAAGCGCGCGGCCGCCACGGCCTGAACCGCCAGCGTAGACGCGCGGCCGCCGCTAGTGGCGACCGGCTGGCTCATGGCCTCGAGGACTTGCTCGAGGTATGCGCTCATCTGTGCCGCGCGGTCTGCGGTCTTCTCGAGCTCCCCCTGCACCGCGATCCCGTGGAGCGCACCGAGAAACGCAGGGAGAGCGACGACGACGATGGTTAATACCGCGCCTTCCCGCCACGCCGCAGGGTGCATGGGGATCGTGACGTGGACCAAGTGAGCGATCACCCCCGCTGCGATCACGACGAAAAGCAGGACCATCAATGCCCGAAGCGCCGCCACGGCGCCATCAAAGCGCTCCTCGACCTTCCGGTAGTACTCGATTTGCCCGAGTAGCAAGCTCCGACAAAGGCGAGCGCGCATCGTCTCGACGTAGGCTTCATCGATTCGGATCACCGTGGGGACCTGAGCGCTCACGATGTCGACCATCCCCTGATCGCGATCGAGGGCACGGACGTACCACCCCATCCAGGTTTCGATGGGGTCGTGCCCGCCGTACTGCGCGGCGGGGCGCACCAAGGGCGCCGAGCGACCGAGCGGGGCGAGTACGGTGAGGTGCCTCAGGTACTCCGCAACGAAGCGGTAATCGAGGGCGCGGCCGTGCCAATCCCACACTCGCGCGCAGACGAAATTTCCGAAGATGATGCCGAGCGCCGCGATCTCGGCGCCGATCCAAACCGACCCATATGCGTGGTGAAAATACGAGAGAAGACCAAAAAGGACGGCAAGCGCCCCGGTCATGAAGTTCATCACGAAAGAACCCCGGTAGAGGCGCATGTAGAAGCGCGCGAGGGCGTCGACGGGTGCTCTTCGATCGCGATAGGGGCGCTGCACTTCGTTGATGATGGCCGTGGCGTCCGGATCTGCTCGATTGGGAAGCTGCGGCCTCTGGTGCCCCTTGCGGTCTGGGGACGAGCGTACTGCCGAGACCAGCGAGCCGATCGATGGGATCACCGACCAGAACAGGCCGTAGACGCGGCTCGCAAAGAGACAGAGCGTCCGAGTGAGCGTGGACCCCGCGAGCAAGGGCTCACCCAAGAACCGGCGTAGGCCTGCCGACGCTGGTGGCACCATTACACCGGAGACGAGACGCCGGAGCATGTCAGGTTTGAGCTGACTCGAGGCGGGGTCGCTCTGGCGGTCGCTCACGAGGACCAGTTCGTTGGGACGGCGCAGGTCGATCCCGACGACATCGAGCCCCATCGCGGCGGCCTTCCCAACACTCTCGGCAGTTCCGCCCTCGCCTCCTGAGGCCGATGGATCATAGACGGCCAGCAGTAGATCGCAGTTGTCGAGCAGAACGTCGGCCGCGGCCGCGTAATCTTCAGATCGATCCCCTTCCACGTCCCCACAGAGCTCGACCACGATGGGCTCGAGTTCGGCTGCGCACGTGATGCGCTCAAACGCCGCGATCGAATCCTGCTTGTCGAAGCTGAAGAACGACTTGTACTGACGTGACGTGAACGGGACCGGCACTCGAAGCCGAAATCGAAAGCCTCCCTGGATGGCGGCGTCGGCGACCAGCTGATCGGCACCTTCGGCCAACGAATCAATCCCGAAAAGCAGCGGGGAATCATCGGTATAAGGGGTGCAAGTCGGCAGGCTCCTAGCCTCCGCGATGGACTCGCGGATGGCCTCATCGAGCATTCGAAGAAACCGCTGCACCGTTTCGGTGAGTGCCACGCGGTCAGCCCCCTGTAGATTTCGATTACCGACCACGCCGAGGCGAAACGCAGGTGCCGGCCTCACCGGTGTCGTGCTCTTCGTCACGGTCACGAGCTCAAATCAAAGCGCTGCGGGAAATGCTCTGAAAGAATCTGCAGTGCGGCGGATCGACGCCCGATGTCGAGCAGCTGGTCTCGAGCGTCGTAGTTCGTCATGTCGTGAAGGCGCTCGACTCGATCGGCAAGATTAGAAAGCCCAATCTCGTCCAAACCGGCGGGGGTCACACGCGCATCATAGCGAAGGTAGCTGAGCGCCGGCTCGGGCGCGATCAGGTCGTTTTGGAGGTTGCCGACCTCGTCATCGATGACCCAGGG
>JABDJF010000457.1 GCA_013002645.1 Myxococcales bacterium | reverse complement strand
GTTTTGGATTGGTCCGCTTCTTGCTCTGTCAGAGAGGTATCGGCCTGGGAGTCCGAGATGACGACCCGCTTCACAATCGCAGTCCTCGTTTGCTTTTCCTGTTGCTCTCTTGCGGGCTGTGGAGGCGACGCCGGACAGGAGCCGCCTCGGCTGACGGACGATGTCGATTGGGCCGTGCGCATCGTCTTTGCCGGTGAGCACTACTGTTCTGGTTTCGTGCTGAGCGAGCATTGGCTGCTCACGGCCGGACATTGTGTCGAAGAAGCGCTGCCCGACGAGCGCGTCGAGGTGAGCCAACAAGTATTTGGTGACCGCAGGGTGCTCTACGACGGCAACGCGGAGCTCATTCTCCATCCGGACTATGTCAGCAGCGCGGTCCTGACACACCGGTGGAACGACGTTGCCCTGGTGGGCCTCCGCGAGGGCGTTGTCGACGCCGACGAACGGGCGCGCCTTGCCGGTTTGGGCTGCTCTTGCGTCGACGAGGATGATGGACAGGCGCAGGGGAATCTCTATGCGGTTGGCTATGGGCATGAGCCGGACCCAGACACCGGCCTTTGCAGCGACGTCCTCGGCTCCAAGAAGCGGTACGACGGCTTCGTCTTTCGCCAGGTCCTGGGGCCGCTCGTCGACGATCCCAGGGCAGTCGAGCTGTACGGGCGCGAAGACGCCCTCTGCGGAGGCGATTCGGGCGCACCGCTCATGTTCGACCGAGACGGCATTCCCCACGCGTTTGCGGTTTTCAGCGGAAACGCCCTCATGCGCCCGATCTTCTACGGCAGCTTGATCGGGCCGAAAATCAGCTGGCTCGATGAGGCCACCGGCTTGACCGACATGCCGCTGCACTGCGTCGACTTCGGTGGAGATTCCTGGGCGTGCTTCGAGTGATTGCGCCCTGATTCACCCAAGCGGCTTCACGATTCGTGCACGGGTAGCCCCGCGGGCCGAGTTTTGATAGCCTCCGCCCCACTCAAACTGGAGGGGAACGAACAAATGAGCTCAATTCTCAAATACTTGGTCATTGGAACCGCCATGCTCGCGCTCAGCCTATCGGCTGCGTGCAAGGAAGACGCCAGCCCGGCAGCAAAGGAAGTCTCCGCGGGCGCAGAGGCCGGCGCCAAGGCCGGGGTCCAAGAGGGCGTCGAAGCTGGCATGGAAGGCGGCGCCAAGGAAGGCGCCAAAGAGGGTGGCAAGGAAGCCGGCAAGGCTGCTACCACCGAGGTCGTCAACTAACGATCGAGACGCTTCATGACGGAGCGGAAGAAGTCGCAAGGGCCCAGCCACCTCGTGGTTGGGGCGAGCGCCCTGGCATTTTGCGCTGTCCTCGTGGGGGCAGCGTACTGGCTCAGGGTGGACGCGGGGCCTGCTGCTGTAGGGACCTCGACCCTTGCGACTTCCAAGCTTCACTCCCTCTACGAACGATGCGAAGAGGGTCCCAGCCGTGATGTCTTCGATGGACGGCCGCGAACCCGCTGCAGCAGCAAGGCGCACCCGGCGTTCATGATGGAGGTCATCGAAGACGGTGATCAAGTCGAGCGCGCGAGCATGCTCGTACCCATGGGGGGCACGATGAACCAGCTCCTCGATCGAATGCTCCTGGGGCTCGAGATGTTTGGCCTCGTCGCGGGCGTCGGCGCCGATGTTTTTCTTCCCAAGGAGTACATGGACTCGATTGGAACGTCGGAGACGAAGCTGGTCTATCAGGGACGGGTGTACCTCACCCAGCCGGTCGACAACCTGGGGCTGATATTCTTGGTGACATCCGAAGTGGGCGACTCCGCGCCCGCCAATTGAATGGAATCGAGGCCGGCTCGGTGTACGCTCTGCTTCGATGACGAAAACGAAAGTCGCCGTCGCAGGAATTGGGGTTCTGTTCCTTGCCCTGGTCTTGCTCGTCCTGCTGAACCCGCGGGCCGAGTTCATGCTCGGGGGTGGCTTGGTCAACCTCGGGATTCGCCTGCAGGACCGCCTCAGCAGTTACGATTTCGTACACGACGAGTCGATCACGCCCGAGCAAATCTGGGAGGAGCTCGAGCGTCAAAACGAGCTCTCTGGCGGCGTGCGGGGCCTCTTTCCCCGCACTCCGAGGCATCCGGTGGTTGCGGTCCTCGCCTGCATGGATGGTCGAATCGACGTGAGCGAGCTCGTCGGCGACACCCGTCACTACTACTACGTCGTGCGCACGGCGGGGTCGGTCCTCTCGCCGGCAGAACAAGACATGCTCGAGCTCGCGGTGCTCAACGGGGTGAAGGTCATCGTCATGACCACGCATACCGATTGCGCCGCGGAGGCCGCAGCGGTCGACCCCGAGCTGCGAAAGAAATTCCCGGCGCTCATCTCCTTGATGGACGAGCGCGCGCTGCGTGTCGAAGAGTTCATGGCACGACCCACGATCCGAGATGCGATCGCGGAGGGCAACCTACTCATCAAGCATGCTCGCATCGATACCACGACCGATCGGCTGGTTGTCGAAGTCCGGCACCACGACGCGCACTGACGCGCGCGGTGTGAGGCTCACAGCAGGAACGGGATCAAGACGCGCCGCTCGCTCGGGTAGTCCGGGAACTTCTCGCGGTACCAACGATGGGTCTGGAAGGCACGGGGCACGAGGTTGGCGATGGTGATGAGCAAGATGAACGTGGCCCCGAGCGACCAGGTCGCGATCGCGAAGCCGGTGAACGCGGTGATCTCGGTGAGATAAGAAGGGTTGGTGACGAACCGGAAAAGCCCGCCCCGCGGAACCCGATACACTTTGTCCCCGCGCTCGATCTCCTCGACGCTGCGGAGATTTCGAATGATCGCGTCCGAGTGGATGTTGAACGCGAACGACGCGTAGTAGAGG
>JABDJF010000810.1 GCA_013002645.1 Myxococcales bacterium | reverse complement strand
CGGCAACGCTGTGAAGGCGGAAGTGATGCTCCTGCCCGAACTCCTTGGAGCCAGGCGAAAGCACGCCGACGCTTTGCCCCAAATGGAGGTCGAAGTCGGGCTGCCGAAGATCGAGGGTGAGCTCGCGAACCTCGACGCCCGACGCATCCGGCGTGATCCTCTCGCTCCCGACCACCGTGGCCTCAAATCGATCCTCGGTATCGTAGTCGTCAAGATGGGTAACCGCACTGTTCATGGCATCTCCTCCCGGGCCTTGCAGGCTCCGCTTTCGGGCCTTCGGTTGCAAGCTTCTAAATCATTACAGCCATGGCACCCGGTGCGGCCGGCCAGCGCATCGGGGTCCGTTCCAAAATCGAAAAACGACTTCCGCCAGGCTCGTTGGACGCCTACCCAGGCCGTGGACAGCAGCAGGACGGCACCGATTCCGATCAGGTAGTGATACATCATCAGACCTAGCCTCCCAGCCCGCCGAAGCCCATGAACGTCACCGAGAGCAGCCCGGCGATCATCAATGCCATGGCGGTCCCCCTGGTCACGTCCGGCACCTCCGCGAGCTCTAGCTTCTCTCGCAGACCGGCCATCAGCACGAGGGCCAGCGTGAAGCCGGCGCCTGCGCCGAGGGCGTAGACGATGCACTGGACGAAGCTGTAGCCCTTGTTGGTTTGAAAGAGCGCCAAGCCCAAGATGGCACAGTTGGTGGTAATCAGCGGGAGGAAGATCCCCAGCGACCGGAAGAGCGCGGGGCTGACCTTCTTGATGAACATCTCGACGAGCTGCACGGTCGAGGCAATGACCGCAATGAACGCGATGAGCTTGAGGTAGGGCGCGTCGATCGCGACCAGCAGAGTTTGGATCCCGAAGGCGCAGATCGAGCTGACGAGCATGACGAATGTCACGGCTCCGCCCATGCGGGAGGCGGTTTCGAGCTTCGCGGAGACCCCGAGGAACGGGCAGATCCCGAGGAAGTACGCCAAGACGAAATTGTTCACCAGGCTGGCGTTGATGAAGATCGTCCAAAGAGAGTCGTCGACCATCACGCGACCTCCTTCCGAAGACCAAGCGCTGTGGTTGCTTCTCTCTTCGCCCTTCGCTGCTTGAGCCAGTTGAAGAGCAGCAACCAGCCGGCCAGTGTGAAGAAGCCGCCGCTTGGCAGGATCATCACGACCCAGTTCTCGAAAGAATCGTGGAACAAAGAAGCGCCGAACAGCGACCCGTTGCCTAGAATCTCCCGAACCGCCCCGAGGCAGAAGAGGGCAAACGCGAACCCGATACCCATGCCGAGGCCATCCATCGTCGACCGGGCGATCGTGTTCTTGGAGGCAAACGCTTCGGCTCGCCCGAGGAGCAGGCAGTTGACCACGATGAGGGAGATGAACGCGCCCAGCGCCTTGTAGAGATCGAGGCTGACGGCCTGAATCACGTAGTCCACCACCGTCACGAACGTAGCGATGATCAGAAAGTAAGTAGCGATTCGAACCTGCTTGGGGATGAAGCTGCGCAGAGATGAAACCACGATGTTGGACATGATCAGCACGAACGCCGTCGCCAAGCCCATCGCGAGCGCATTCATGGCCGTGTTCGATACGGCGAGCACCGGGCACATGCCCAGGACCTGCACGAAGACGGGGTTCTCGTTCCAAAGGCCCTTGATGAACTCGTCGGTGCTGCTCTTGGACGAAGCCATCGCTCAGTCTTCTCCTTGGAAGTTGCGCAGGTTGTTACGAATTCGCGGCACCCAGTATTGCGCGCTCCGGTCGAGCAGGTTGGCGATGGCCACCGACGAGATCGTGGCTCCCGTGATGCCGTCGACTTCCCAGGGCTCGGTCTTCTCCCCGTGTTTCACCGGCACGACGGAATTGGCCAGCGCCGAACCGTCGCCTCGGACCGAGACGTCTAGGCTCTGGAAGTTTTCGAGGAAGTCCGGGTCGGTTTCGATCTTGTCTCCGAGCCCCGGGGTCTCTTTGCTTTCGAGGACCTGAATCCCGATGATCGCCTGCTCGGCAAACGAGTAGCCATAGATGAGCGCGATGACGTCCTGATAGCCCATGCCCTGCGCCTCCACGGCGAGACCGACCAGCTGCTCCGCATCGTCGTAACCCGCATAGACGAGCGGCTGGCCGACATCGTCGCCTTCGAGGAGCTTGAAGCCGCCGTCCACGTCGAAGGAAAAGGTCGTGCTCGTGCTCGCGTTCGGGAGAACCTGAAAGATGGCTTTTTGCAGCGCCTCGGCTTTGTTGCGCTCGATGAGAGGAAGCGTCACTTGGAACACGCTGACGATGAGCAGGCCGCAAAACACGCCGACGCCCACCATGGCGCGATACATGTGCCAGACGCTTGGCGGGGCAGGGGTAGGGGCGGTGGCCAGCTCGCTGTGACTCACGTCGGAGCCTCCTTGCCCTTGGCGCCATAGATCGTCGGCCGAGTCCATCGATCGAGATGCGGCGTGACGGCGTTCCCGAGGAGGATGGCGTACATGACGCCCTCGGGCAGGCCGCCCCAGGTGCGGATGACGATGGTGACCACGCCGATGAGCGCGCCATAGAGGTAGCAGCCGCGCGAAGTCATCGGTGAGCCGACCATGTCGGTGGCCATGAAGGTCGCACCCAGCATCAAACCTCCGGAGAAGAGCATGAAGATCGGCGAGGCGTAGCGGGTCGGGTCCACGAGATGGAGCGCGCCGCTGAACACGAACACGGTTGCGAAGATCGACGCCGGGATGCGCCAACTCATCATGTTGCGGGCGATGAGATACACGCCGCCTACGAGGATGAGGACGCTCGAAGTTTCGCCTGCCGAGCCGCTGATGAAGCCCATGGCCAGATCGCTGGTTGCGGTCGCCTCGCGGCCGAACTTCCAGAGCGCGAGCGGGGTGGCGCTGGTGATCGCGTCGTACTCCGGTGATGTGAACGGCAGGGTCAAGGTCGATGAGGGCACCGACGAGAATCGACCCGCGGCAAATCCGGGAATCCAGCTGGTCATGGCCACGGGAAACGCGGCCTGAAGAACGGCCCTGCCCACCAGAGCCGGGTTGAACGTGTTGTACCCCAGGCCGCCGAAGAGCGCTTTGCCCAGGGCGACGCAAATCACGCCGCCCGCCGCCACCATCCAGAGCGGCAGGCTCGGGGGAAGGGTGAGGCCGTAGAGGAGGCCCGTGATCGTCACCGACCAATCTCCGACGGTCGAGGGCTTGCCCGCCGCACGGCAGATCAGATGCTCGGTGAGGACGCAGGATGCGACGGCCATCGAGAGCGTCAGCAGGCCCGCGAGCCCAAACGCGAACACGGCAAACCCGGCGACCGGCAGCAACGCCAGTACGACGTTGAACATGATGGTGTCCACGCTGTAGCCGCTGAGGATGTGCGGCGAGGTGCGAATCTCGAGCGTTTTGCCGCCGTTTGCCATCAGGCCGCCCCCGCTTTGGATTTGCGCACGGCAGCTTTGGCGCCTCGGAATCGTTGCACCAGTGGGATGTGCGAGGGACAGACGAAGGAGCAGGAGCCGCACTCGAAACAGTCCATGAGATGGTGTTCGTCCGCCATGGTGGAGAACTGCTCGCTTGCAGCCAACCTACCGAGCATGGAGGGGTCGAGAAAGATCGGGCAGGCATCGACGCAGTAGCCGCATCGGATGCAGGGGTAGACCGGGCTGTGGGTTCGTTCCGCGGCCGTGTCCGTGAAGGCGGTGACGCCCGACGTGCCTTTCGTGATCGAGATCTCCAGGCTTGGGGCTGCCGCGCCCATCATCGGACCACCGAGAAAGACGCGGTTCACGTCGTCCGCGACGCCGACGTGTTCGAGCAGGAAGCGCAGAGGCGTGCCTATGGGGATGCGGTAGTTTCCCTTTCGCTTCACCGCTGGCCCCGTCACCGTGATGACCCGTTCCTGAATGCCTCGGCCTCGCGGCAGGAGCTGGCCGATCTGTGCGGCGGTGGCGACGTTGCAGCAGAGCGCGTGGATATCGAGGGGCAGCCCCCGCGAGGGCACCTCCCGGCCGAGCAGCGCCGAGAACAACATCTTCTCTGCCCCCTGGGGATACTTCACTTGAAGTACCTCCACCGACCCGTTCAGGTCGCTCGGAAAAGCCTCGCGCAGATGCTCCGCGGCGTCGGGTTTGTTGGCCTCGACCGCGACGATCACGCGTTCTGCGCCGGTGACTTTGAGCAGGTAGCGAATCCCCGTGAAGATGTCGCGGCTCTCTTCCAACATCACTCGGTGATCCGTGGTCAGAAACGGTTCGCACTCGACGCCGTTGATGATCAGAGTGTCGACGAACTTGCCGTCTGGGATCTTGAGCTTGACGTGGGTCGGGAACGCCGCGCCCCCGAGGCCGACGACGCCCGCGTCTTGGATCGCGGCGATGATTTCGTCCTTCGTGGCCTCGAGTGGGCAGGGGGTCCCGTCCTCGATCTCTTGCGTGGAGCCTGGAAACGGTTCCAGGTAGACCGCCGGCACCATCCGGCCGCTGATGCTTGGCGCCAGCGCGACCCGGCGCACCAGGCCGGAGGCGGGCGCGTGCATCGACACAGACATGAAACCGTCGGGGCGCCCGATACGCTGCCCGCGTTCAACTTCCTGCCCCTCTTCGACCACGGGAATCGAGGGCGCCCCCATGTGCTGGACCAGCGGAACGATCAGGAGCGGCGCGAACGGAAACTGCCGAATCGACAGGCCGCTCGTCTCGTCCTTCGACTCCGGCGGGTGCACACCGTGCCGGAAGGTCTTGAGCCCCAGAAGTCTCATCGGTCGCATCCCAGCTCGTGCCTCAGTTGTACTTCTCGCCGCGCTTGATCCACTTCTCGATGCCCTTTTCGTTTCGGTTCCTGGGCAAGCCGGGATGGATGACCCGGGCGGTGCATCGCTCCGCGGCCTTCACCAGATCTTTGTAGGGACCCGCCTCGGCGTTTTTGATCACGGCTTTCTTGTCCGCGTTGTACACGAAGATCTTGGAGTTGAGCTGGGTGCACTCGTCGCATGCCGTGCATTCGGCCGTGTCGATCCAGGGCGCGAGGTAGTCGCCGCTGGCCGCCGCCGGTGCGGCCGCGGCCCCGGTGCCAGCCGTCGACGGCGACGGCGCCATGGGTGCGCCGGCCGATGCGAGCGCAGCCAGTCCCTCGCCAGACGCGCCCGCCATCTGCATGAGCCCGGACATGATCTTGCCCACCACATCCTGGCGTACGTCTTCGACCAGCGAATCGGTCGAGGGACGATCCTCTCCGGCCAGCGAACGGAGCATGGTCCAGAAATCCCGCCGGTCTTCGCAGGACTCGACGATGGGCTGAGCGACGACGAGCCGCATGAGCTGCCCTTTCTTGTCCGCCATCCAGACGTAGGGGAAGACGCCCTCGCGATCGTCCTCGTCCAGTTCCAAGAACTCGGCGAGTGGCATCATGTTCTCGTTCCAGGTGTCGCGCGGCGCTGCACGGAACTGCTTGCGGAATCGTCCCTCGGTGACGGCGAAGTCAGCGAAGGTCAGCGGAACCTCCATCTCCTTGTCTACGCCGTCTTCCTGGTACTTGATCGTGTAGCTCGGCCAGTCCTGATCCATCTGAGGATTGCCCTCGAGATCAAAACACTCCTCCGGGGACTTGCCCGCGTCGGGGTTGTATCGAAAGAGAGGATAGGCACGCGATTCGACCGCTAGCTTCGACTGAGCCGCGCTCATGTCATCGCCGATGGCATGTTCCGGCTGACAGGTGCTGTAGATGTTGAACAGCGCAGGCCGGCGGGCCTTCAGACCCTGGATGAAGCCTTCGATCATGTGATTCGGGTGCGAAATGGTGCTCTGCATCACGTACGTGTTGCGGTGCGCCATGGCGATGAGACCGATCTCTTTGCGAGGTTCCTGCTTGCCTTGAACGGCTTTTCCGAACTGCGCCATGTCCGAAACCTGGCCGATGAACCCGGAGGTGCAGGCCTGGCCGCCGGTGTTCGAATAGACCTGCGTGTCCACCACCACGACTTTGATCGGCATACCCGACGCCATGACGCGGGAGAGGTTCTGAAAGCCGATGTCGTACATCGCCCCGTCGCCGCCCACCGCGACCACCGGTGGGCAGAGCTCCCACTCCTCATCGCTGAACTTGCGCCAGTTGAAATAGGTGAGGAATTCGTCGTGCTCGGCAGGGTTGTACTTATCCTCGAGCTCGAGCTCGACCGTGCGGATCGCCCTGAAGCCCTCCGCCATTTTGGCCATGTGCCCCTCGAAAACGCCCATCGCTATCGACGGGGAGTCTTGGAAGAGATGGTTGGACCACGGGAACGGATAGGGATTGAAAGGATAGGTGCTGCCCCAAACCGACGTGCACCCCGTGCTGTTGATCATCCCCATGCTGGTGCGGCCCCTGCCCGTGGTGCCCTCGACGTATTTCCAGTTGAGGTCTTCGAGCTTGGCCACGAGCTTGGTCATCCTCCGGAGCCAGTCCTGGTCGATCGGATGACTGCCTTCCATCGATTCCATGCGGGCGGCGATGCCGGCGAGGGTGACGTCGTGATCGCCGATGTGATCGACGACCTTGGCCATGACGTCCGGGTTGCTCACGTTGATCTCCCGGCGAGCCGGAGTTGGATGTGCTTCTTGAGCCGGCCGATGAGCTCGGTGACGTGTTCGAGGTGTTTCGC
>JABDJF010000132.1 GCA_013002645.1 Myxococcales bacterium | reverse complement strand
GCGCCGCGGCTATCAAGGGCCAGTTGTACATCAAGAACCGCTCCTCCTTGTGCGCGATGGAGGAAGTCACGATGCTGGGTACCGCAAACGTCAAAACGACGAGCCACGACCGTCCTAGGCCAGCGATGACCACCAGCCAGAATACAAAGGCAAGCGGGCCGAGACGTTGCCAAAGGGGCTCGGTGACGTAGAAGTGCCATGGCAGGGTGCCGTGCTCGCTCGCCCCGCCCTCCAGGACGTTGTAGCGAAGGTGCTCGATCGTCGAATGAAACGGCGATCCCCATGTGATCATGTCGACTGCGCCGATTGCCAGGACCGGTAGGGCGGCACCGAGGACGAGGGGACGGAGGGCTTTGAGTCGAGTGCGCCACAGTAGATCGACGAGCGGAACCAGCATGTGTACACCGCAGGTCGCGCGAAGCGCTCCCGCGACTCCGAAGAAGAACCCGCAGCGCACCAGCGCGTTTGGGTCGGCGGTTTGGCTTTGCCGGGCTTCGAGCCAGTAGACGTAGCCCCACGATAACGAGACCATGCAGGGCGTGCCTATCAAGGTATGCGGAGCGTAGTAGAGGAGCCCAGGCAGCAGCGCCGTAAACAGAGCCACTGAAAGACCCGCCGTCTTCGCGTCCGAGCCACCGTTTGGCCAGAGTGCGACTCCGATTCGGTAGCCCGCGGGCACCATGAGCAGGGTCATCAGCGCGTTGTGGAGCGTGACCAGCCGAAGCGCCGAAAGACCCGTGACACCGGCCCAACTCAATATCTCGAATTGGGCTGCGTAGACCGCGGGAAGCAGCCAGGAACGCAAACCCCTGGTGAACTCCCACGGAAGCCAAGCTACGCCCGTTCTCAGGTGATGCGCGGGCTCAACCTGTTGAAAGATCTCATCTGGATAGTGAAAGCCCCCTTGAAACCACCATGACGCGACGCGCGCCACGAGGCCTACAAAGACAATGGTCCAGAGCGCATGCGATCCGCGGTCACTCACGGGGCCACCTCGACTTCGTAGAGTCGAACCAACTCGCGCGCGGTTCCGGGCTCGACATCGAAGTCGAGCCGCAATCGGTCGACGTTCCGGCATCGCAACGGGTGGAGCGGACGCGGCGCCTCGTTGCTATGAATCCCCAACGAGCCGCGGACTTCGGCGCCGGCGCTGCAGCTCAGTCGGTACGAACGCATCGTGTAGTCGGAGGCTTCCGCCGTGCCCGCGTGGCTGAGCCGCACGGTCGAAAAACTCACGGGTTCGGGAAATAGAACGTCGATCCAGGGCGCATCGTCATTGGGGGCGGAGACCCATTTTTCGACCAGATCCTCAGAGCTTCGACCGTCTATCGCATAGATGGGATGGTGGCTTCCAAAGGCATGAAAGCTCGAAACGCGCGCTCGCGCGCCCCTGCAGTAGTGTGCCAAATCCTCGGGGGAGCATTCAGCAACCGCATCGAAGGCGGGTGTCACGGGCTTGGGCGACCGAGCTAGCACGACGGCCAGCGCAAAGGCTAGGGCGAGCCCGTACATAGCGGCGGCGATATAGGCTAGGCGCACCGCGCTGTCCGAGGTCATGGGGAACAAGATCCTATCGACTTCGGCCGACACGCGGCCAGCGCTGCCAGATTCCGCTGCGTTGTCGCGAGCTGACGGCCGTCGGCGGCCGCTGGCGGACCACGACCGTGGCGTCACCCATGTGTCTGGTCCATCCAAGCGACCTTAGTGCTGCGGAAAAGGCGCTGTCAACCACCCGCATCGGTTCCGGCATCGGGCGCTCCAACGCGAACCCATCGGACCAGGACCTTTAGATCTCGCTGTCTTCACACATGATGAAGAAGACCGAGAGCGTGTTTGTGTTCTGCTGCGGATCGGTAACGATGATGTTGCCGTCGACAACGCTCGACGAGTTGCATACCAAGCTCGACACTGCATCAGGACCAACGCCGGGGCTACAGTACAAGAGGGCGCCAGAGTAGACGAGTAGTGAGTCATCGCCATCTGGGTCCGTGGCGCTGACCGTTAGCGTGAGATCGGAATCCTCGAGCTGCGCGCATCCGGGACCCCATTCCGCCTTCACGCTGAGAATCCTGGGAGCCTGACCGCCGCCGGTACCGCCGGTGCCGCCGTCCACGCCGCCATCGACCCCGCCGTCTACGCCGCCATCGACCCCGCCGTCTACGCCGCCATCGAC
>JABDJF010000791.1 GCA_013002645.1 Myxococcales bacterium | reverse complement strand
GGGTTCCACTCTCACGCGAGTGAGCAGCGTGCCTGGCGCGGCGGTCGCTGCGCTCCGCCTTGCCGGCGCATTGGCGCCGGGCTTCGCCCTTCGGGCTCGCGCTGCCGCCTGCTGTTTTGCGGAGGGTTGCCTCGGTACGTCCGTCAGACCTTCAGCATCAGCTTCCCCAGCTTTTCCCCACTAAACAACCGCAGAAACGCGCTCGGGAAGTTTTCGATGCCCTCCACGATGTGCTCTTTGGACTTGAGCTTGCCCTCGGCCATCCAGCCGGCGATTTCTGCTGCTGCCCCGCCGCACTCCTTCACGTAATCGAAGACGACAAAACCCTCCATGCGTGCCCGGTAGGTGAGGAGCGCCATGTAGTTGTTGGGGCCACGGAAACGTGGGTTGTTGTACTGGCTGATGGCGCCGGAGATGACGATGCGAGCGTGCATGGCGATCTTGCTCAGCACGGCGTCGAGGATTTCGCCGCCGACATTGTCGAAAAAGACGTCGACGCGCTTCGGACAGAGCTCGCTCAAGCGATCGCGGACGTTCTCGTTCTTGTAGTCGATGGCGCCGTCGAAGCCGAGCTCGTCGATCAGGTGCCTGCACTTGTCCGGGCCTCCGGCGATGCCGATGACGTGGCAGCCTTTGATTTTGGCGATTTGCCCGGCAACGCTGCCCACCGCCCCGGCTGCGCCTGAAATGACGACGGTGTCGCCTTCTTTGGCTTTGCCGATGTCGCGCAGGCCGAAGTAGGCCGTCATGCCCGGCCAGCCTAGGATGCCCAGGTAGCTCTGAATCGGCGCCAGGCTCGCGTCGACTTTCAGGAGCTCTTTGGGCTTGGCCGCGGCGTACTGTTGCACACCGAGCACGCCTTGCACCGTGTCGCCTACCTGGAGATTCTCGCTTTTGGACTCGATGACCTCGCCGACGGTGTTTGCCCGCATCACGTCGCCGACCTTCACATCGTCGATGTAGGTCGCCCCTTCGTTCATCCAGGCGCGCATCGCCGGGTCGAGCGAGATGTGGCTGATCTTCACGAGCACCTCACCGTCGCCCGGCTCCGGCGCCGGAACTTCCTCGAAGGACCAGTTGCTGTCGTTCGGGAGACCTTTGGGCCGGGATGCCAGCCGCACCTGCGTGTTCATCATCGTCATGCTCCTGAATTCAACGTTCGGCCGGCTCAGGCGTCGGGCCAGATGCGTTTGCCCGGGATCCACTTCGCGTGAAATCCGGCCGGCACGCGCGATGGCAAGCGCACACGCGCCACCGGGCCGCGCTCAATCTGCCGAGCGTCGAAGACCCAGGCTTCGGCACCGCCGTCGCGGTTCATCATGATGGTTACCACGTAGCCGTCGTCCTCGCTCTGGGCGCCGACGCGGCGGGCGTACGGGGACTCGCTGGCGAACCAGCTCTCCGGGTAGTCGTAGCGGACGCACGACCCATCTTCGTGATCGTATTTCACCAGCGCACGGAACTCGACCGTGTGCATGTCCGCTGGAAGGTACTGATGGTACGAGAACCGAGTCTTCTCTCCATACAGCAGCGTGTCCGGCAAGCAGAACTCCGTGTTCAGGTCGTCGAGCTGCTCTTCTTTGCATTCGCCGGTCGCCAAGTTCATGCGCCAGCGCCGGAGGTGCGCGTGGATTCGCAGATATGCGAGCATCGAGGCAAGCGGCCCTTCGTCGGGGTTTCGACGAATCGATGGGTCGGGCTGAAAGCAGCCGTCCATGATGATCCAGTCGCCCTCTTCCCAGGCGTTGACCATGTGAAGCACATAGCCCGGCTCGAATTCGAACCAGCGCACCTCGTCGGCGCCGCCCCTCCGCGGGATGACTCCAAAGCGCGAAGGGAGGTTGCGATGAAAGCGCGCCACGCGGAAGCCGTGTTTCTGCACTAGCTCCGGGTCTTGGAAGAACGGGAAGTCGTGCAGGATGGAGTAATTGCGCGTGATGGTGATGTCGTGTGACGCGCGCACGCCAGGCAGGTCGATGGGGACCTGGTGCACGAGCTTGCCGTCGCGGTCGCAGACGCCGTAGGTCATGTAAGGCGGCTCGAAATCGTCCAGCGTGAACCAGACCATCTCCCCGGTGCGCTCGTCGACCTTCGGGTGCGCCGACACGGTCGTCCGCCGCTTGCCGCCGAAGTCGTCGACTCCCGTCGGTTCGAGGGTCAGCGGGTCCATCGTGTACGGCTCGCCACAAAGGTACCAGAGCGCAAAGAGCTTCCCGCTGTGCCAAACGATGTCGGTGTTTGCGGTGTCTTTCGCGCGCAGGCCCATGCCTTCGAGATTGAGCGGCCCCATGATGCCGTTCCAAAGGGCGTGGCCCGCCTGCGCTTCCCTGCGAAGCCCCGCGGTGGGCACGAGCCGGCTTCGATACGAAGCCTTCCCATCTCGGAAGTAGACCGCGTGCACCATCCCGTCGCCATCGAACCAGTGATATGCGTTGCGAGGCTCGAACACCGAATTCGGCCCGTTGCGGACGTACGCGCCGAACAGGTCTTTCGGCAGCTCGCCGTCGACTTCGAGGTCGAACGCGCAGCTCTCGTGGACGGTGGGAGCGTGGATGCCGTGCAGGTAGGGATTGTCGACGGTTGGAGCCCAGGTGGGTGCGTCGGAAGGGGCCGATGGCATCGGGCGGAGAGTACGTGAGGCGGGGCGGTAGTGCCAGGGATAGGGGGGATGTGGTGGGGGGTGGTTTCGGGGCTTGGGGCCTGGTTAGGTTTAGTTACACCGCCCGCCCACCCCCACCCGTAATCCTCCCTGGCGCG
>JABDJF010000731.1 GCA_013002645.1 Myxococcales bacterium | reverse complement strand
GGTGCGGGCTGCCGCGGTGCGAAGCCTGCGACGCGAGGGGGAGGCGCTTGCCGTGGTGGTTGCGTCGGTCGACGATTCGATGTCGCAGGTGCGCGCGGCTGCGATCGAGGTGCTGACCGCATCGCGTTCCGACCAAGGCTGGGAGCGAATTCACCAAAGGCTCCGCGCCCGCGACGAATGGCCCTTGGTGACGGCTGCCGCCATCGGCTACGTGGTCGCCCATTGCCGGACCGACGCCGCCGAGGCCCTGTTCCGTGTGGTGATGCGTGCGGCCCCCGGGAACGCCCTCACCGAGGACTTGAACAACGCCGCGCTGGCGATCGAGGCGCTGCGAGCCCTCGGCAGCCCGGAGGCTGTCGCCACGGTCGAGCAGCTCCGAAGCACCCCAGGCGTTCCGCTCACGCTGAAAACAGCTCTGGAACAGCCCCTAGCCGAGGACGGTCAGTGCGCCCGGAAGTCCCCCTAGATTGTCGCTCCCGAATCGCCCGTGTTACTTTGTTTGGAACAGGGGGAAACATGGGAGCTCGTCTATTAGGCCTGATGTTGGCCGGGGTGCTGCTGAGCGCCGGTTGTGAACAGATTACGTCCGCTTCGGAGCCCGAGGCTGAAGCCGAAAAACTGCCCGAAATCGTGCCGAACCTTCCGGAGGTTCCGACGCTTCCGCCAGCGCCGTTTCCAACCACGTACGAAGATGAGTCGTACAGCGTGTTCGGCCTGCGTCAGCGTCCGAGCAAGTTGCTCGACGTGGACCTCGGGGTCACGGGGTACATCATCGAAATCTACGAGCCGCCCGCCTGCAAAAAGCGGAAGAAGGAAGAGTGCCCCAAGGTCGCCGCGCCGCACATGTTCATCGCCGACACGGCGGACCAGACCGACCGCGTCGAGCAGTTGCTCGTCGTTGGTTACGCGGACAACCAGGAACAGCTCCAGCGCGCTAGGCGCGGCCGCAGGACGACCACCATCGCCGGCGAGGTCGTGGTGCCACGAGACCTCGCGGTCGGGAACAAGGTTCGGGTGAAGGGTCACTTCACGCTGATTTCGTCCGGCGGGTTCAACACCAGCAATGGGCTGTTGGAATACGCGTCGCACGAGACGCTCGCCAAGGGCCCGGCGAAGTAGTCAGGGCGCGGCAACGTCCGCGTCGGGCTCAGTGACGAGCAGGTCGGAGAGGTCCGGTGCACCCGCATCGCCCTCGAGCTCGAACGCGTCTGCACTGCGCTCGAAAAGCGCGACCACGTCTTTGCCGACGACGGAGACCTGTTGGCGATCGTCGATTCTGACGTAGCCGCCTCCGTCGACCGGAGCGCCCGAACCGAGTGAAATGCGCACCTTTGCGCGCCCCATCTCGAAGCTGACCTGCGCCTTGGGCGTTTCGATGCCGAAATTCCGGAGGTCTTCGGGGCTTGGGCTTTGAAGCGTCCGAACCGGGATCGCGAACTCCCAGTTTCGAAGGTAGTCCTCGACGACCTCGGGGTCAGCGGGCGCTTCCCTGGGCTCTTCGAGCGTCCAGGCTTCATCGAAACCCTCGCCCGTTCGGACCAGCGCGACGCGTTCGTCGCCGGAAGCAATTCGGACGCGGGTGATCCGCGCCCGGACAACCGCCTCCAACAGCAAGCCGGACCGGGAGTCGATTTCTTTGCGCCCGGGGCCGCCGCGCTCGAACAGCATCACGTAGGCGAAAAGTACGGCCGCCACGACGAGCAAGACGATGGGCGTGCGCGCGCTCATGAGCGCCTCGACCACCAAACGCCGAAGCCGGCAATGAGCGCGGCCAGCGGTAGAAGAACGACCACCCGGAACAAGAGGTTTTGCAGATCGGCGTCGCTCATGATGACCGCGCGGGCGTTGGTCTTCCGCGGCGCGATGTTGATTAGTGCCTCTCGCTGCGTGAGCCAGCCGACGGCTGATGACAGCAGGTCGATGTTGGAAAGCTGTGGGTTCTCGAGCAGCTCGGAGCTCATCCAGTCGCTGTCGCCCATCACCAGTAGTCGGCCGGGGGTCGGACCGTCGGCCTTGACCGGCTGAAGGTCATCGCCGAGCGGCGGGACGTACTCCCAGGCGACCGCCAGCGGCACGGCGTCGGGCGGCGTTGGTTTGCCCTTGGCGTCTGGGTCGAGGGCAAGCCTCAGGTCGGTCTCCGCCACGGCCGCCGGGCTCGTGCGGAAGAGGACCTCGGTGTCGCTTCCATCGGCGACGTCGACCGAGCGGGCAACGGCCAGGAGGATCCCCCCGCCGCGCTTTCGGATGGTGTCGACGAGGCGATGGGTGCCGACGTTGGTCACGAGGAACAGGTCGCCGGGGTTGCCGGGGAGCTGCTGCGCGGTGTCGTTCTCGATGACGAGATCCACGCCGACGATGATCCCCCGTGCCTCGAGCGCGCCCTCGAAGCCCGTCCCCGTCAGCTTTTCCTTTCTGAGCACTGGGTCAAACGTCAGGAGCAGGTTCCCGCCCGAGTCGAGGTAGCGCTCGACGATCCCGACCTCTTCTTTGGAGAAAGGCCGCTGCGGGCTGATGACGAAGAGCGCGTCGCAGGTTTCCGGAACATCGCTGGTACGAATCTCGAAGGGCTCGACTTCGATCTTCTCCCATTCGAGCTCGCGTGCCACCGGGTCGAAGCTGCGCTCTCCATAGGCGCCCACCTCCCACTCGCCGTGACCCATTGCCACGCAGACCTTGTTGGGGTCGCCCGTGGTCACTTCGAGGATCGCTCCGGTGAGCGCGCGCTCCGATTGCAGGTCGAGCTTGTGACCGTCCGCGTCTTCGAAGGTTTCGAAGTCCTCGACGATGAGCTGGTGCCGCTCGACTTTCCATTTGCGCTCGCCGCTCGTGACGACGACCGGAACTTGCGAGAGCGTCACGTCGCCGGCCAGCCAGCTGTCGATTCCGAACTTGTCGGCGAGAACCTGGTAGCGCGCGCGGTCGCGGTCGGGGTCGACCCATTCAAAGCGGATTCGGTCGGTGACCGCCTTGTATTCCTCGAGCAAGGTCTCGACGTCGGCAAAGTCCTGCTCGTCGCGCCCGAGGAAGACGTAGATGTCGACGTCCTGGTCGAGCTCCCGCAAGGCCTGCTGGCTTCGGTCCGAAAGCGTGAAGAGGCCGTGGCTGGTCCAGTCCCATCGCTTGTAGTGGCGCGAGGAGATGTAGTTCACCAGGACCACGACGACGAGGCCGAGCACCGCAGTCAGCAAGAGGTTCAAGCGCGCGCGGGGCTGGGCGCTCATCCGTACCGCCTAGCCTTCAGGGCCCCGATGCTCAGACCGACCGCCAAGACCGCGAGCGTAAGATCGAAGACGAGGTACCGAGTGTCGATGACGCCCTTGGCGAAGCTCTGCATGTGGCCGAGCATGCTCACATAGGCGCAGACCTCCCTTGCCGTCCCATCGAGGACGAATTCGCCGATGCCGACTGTGAACAGCACCCCGAGCGTCACGAAGGAGAGAACGGCAGCCACGATTTGGGTCGGCGCCAGCACGCTCATGAGCAGGCCCACCGCCATGAAGTACGCGCCCAGACACAGGATGCCGAAGTAGCTTGCGGTGACCGCGCCCCAATCGACGCTCCCGTGCTGGCTCATGATCCAGGCGTAAACGAGTGTCGGAAGCCAGAGTACGCACCAGATGACGAGCGAGGCGGCGTACTTGCCGAGAATCACCGAGCTCTCCGAGATCGGCGCGGTCATCAGCGTCTCGATCGTTCCAGCCTGCTTTTCGGCGGCGACCAGGCGCATCGTCAGGACCGGCACGAATACCAGAAGCGGGATGAAGAAGAGCGCACTTCCGCCGAAAAAACCGGACAGCGGAGTCGATGCACCAGAAGAGACGGCGTTTCGAGCGTAGAACTCGGTGAGCATCCAAAACCAGACGCCGTTCCAAACCAGCCACGACGTGAGCACGACGTACGCCAGCGGCGAGACGAAAAACGAACCGAGCTCCCTCTTCAGAACGACCCACGCGCTCCTCACGAAGCCTCCTGCCCAGCATTTGCCGTCGTGAGCTCGGCGAACACCTCTTCGAGGCTAGTCTCGGCATCACCGGGCACGAGGTCGGCGACCTTCTGGCCTTCGCGAATGATGATGACGCGGTCGCAGACCGCTTCGACCTCGGACAAAATGTGGGTCGAGAGTAGGACCGTCTTTTTGCCGCCAAAGCTGCGGACGAGCTCGCGAAACTGCCGAACCTGATTCGGGTCCAAGCCCGACGTCGGCTCGTCGAGGATCAGGATCGGTGGATCGGCGATCAGCGCTTCGGCGAGACCGACGCGTTGGCGGTAGCCTTTGGAGAGCTGGCCGACGATTCGAGTCCGAGCGTCCGCGACGCCGGCAAGCTCCAGGCAGCGGTCGACCGCCGCCGCGACGTCGGGGACCCCCTTCAGCTGGCCCCGGTGGCGCAGGTACTCGTGGACGCGCATGTCGCGGTATAGCGGCACCCCTTCAGGCATGTATCCCATCCGCGCTCGGGCTCGAATCGAGCTTTGGACGGCGTCGATGCCGTCGATTCGAATCGCGCCTGAGCTCGGCGCGAGGTAGCCCGTCAGCATGCGGAGGGTCGTGCTTTTGCCGGCTCCATTGGGACCGAGGAATCCAACAATCTCCCCAGGTTCCACCCGAAAGGACACATCGTTTACCGCGATTCGGCTTCCGTACAGCCTGCTGAGCCTTTCGACTTCGATCACATCTTGCTCGTTGGGCGCACGGGGTACTCGATGCGATCAAGCCTTGCAACTGCAGACCTGTCCAGGTTCTGCGTCTTTTTCGCATCGGCCGGCTGCGCTTCCCTAGGATCCGATTGAGATGTCCCCCATCGCTTGGAAGGTTCGAGTGAGCGCATGCGTCCTTGCGCTCGTGGCCGGAGGCTCGCTCGCCGGCGCGACCGAGATGCGCCGGCCGCCGATCGCCCTCGACCCGATTACGATCCGTCCGTCTCCTGCGTTCGAACCGGTTCACCAAGAGCCAGGGCCTGGCGTACCTGGCGTCGTCCCCATCATCGATGACGACGTGACCGGCTTGCGCTTCCCGAGCGGGCTGACCATTCACGGCGGCAGCAAGCACCGCACGATTCTTTTCACCTTCGACGACGGCCCATCGAGCCGAACCACCCCGCGTCTCCTGGACCTGCTCGACGATCTCGGCATCAAGGCGCTGTTCTTCGTGACCAGCGAAAGCTTTGGCAATGCAAATCCCTACGAGCGGCGGCACGCCGGAATCGTTCGCGAGATCGTTCGGCGAGGGCACCTCGTTGGGAGCCACACCGAGACTCATCGTCAGCTGCCCCTGCTGGGCAACGAAGAGATTCAAGCGGAGCTGGCCGTCACCGAGCGCAAGCTCCGGAGGGCGATCGGCCGAACGCCGAGATTGATTCGTCCGCCCGGCGGCGCCCTGTCGAAGCGCGTCGAGGGATTGCTCGGAGACCTCGGCTACACCAGCGTCATGTGGGCGGTCTACGCGGGCGATTTGGAGGCGAAGACGCCCGAAGACGTGGTCAGAACCTTCTTTCGGGTTCTGGAGCGCCGCGAGCGCGAGACGGGGGACCGCGGCGGCATCGTGCTCATGCACGACACCAAGCGCCATAGCCTCGATGCGCTCCCTCGCCTGGTGCGGGCGCTCCAGAGGCGGAACTGTGCACTCCTCGAACGAGGCGAAGAGCTCTACGATATCGTCGACGACCTCGGCTACTTCATCCCCGGCCACGAGCCTGATCAAACGCTCGCGGAGCGCCAAGAAGAGCTCGAGCACGCCGCGCGGCGGGCCTGCAACACGATTGCGCTTCGGTAACTAGTCGCGCGTTGCCAGGATTCGCCAAACCGGCAGGCCGTCTTCGAGCGCGCGCTTCTCTCGATTCGAGCAGGCGCCGAACGGGTTCACATCGACGTAGCCCCCGCCCGAAACGAGCGTGAAGCCCGGCGTGTTCTCAAGCTGAGCGCGATACTGCTCGGCTCGATGCTCGACGTCGGTTTGGATGAACAGCTCCGCGCCCGGCCCCATCAGCCGGGCTAGCTCGCCGAGGAGGGCCTCCCCGATGACCCGCCGCTTGTCGTGCCGCTTTTTCCACCAGGGGTCCGGGAAGTGCAGCGCGACCCGCTCGACCGATCTGCTTGGCTCAGCTCTTTTCAAGATTTCGCGGGCATCTCCGCACAGAATCTTCACTTTTTCGATCCCGCGCTTTTCGAGCCGCTCGGCCGCCTTGTAGGCGAGCTTGGTTTTGACCTCGATGCCGATGATGCGGCTTTCGGGCGCCGCCGCGGTCCGCTCGAACAGCGACAAACCGCGGCCGAAACCGATGTCCAGCTCGAGTGGCCCTGATCCCGCGATCAGGTCTCCGAGCGAGAAGCGACCCTCGGGGGCTCTGGGGGCCTGCTCACGATAGAGCCGGCGTAGGTCTGAGTCCGACACCCGCGCTCCCTACCGGTGGCTGCGAATGGCGTCAAACCGGATACGCTCCTTCTTGACCGCCCAGGTGCCGATCGCGTATGCCAACGTCATACATCTTGGTGAATGGGGCTTGATGTCGATGAGAATTCTGATCGTCGAAGACAGCGTGACCATGCGAAAGGTCATGGAGATGACTTTCGCAGGCGAGAACGCGGAGTTGCTGGTCGTGGAAAACGGCGAGCTTGCACTTGAGCAAGGGGCTGCATTCGGTCCGGACGTCGCGTTCATCGATTCGTCCCTTCCCGGTATCGACGGCTACGAAGTGACTCGTGCGCTGAAGGCCGACCCGGGTCTCGCGGACACCGCCGTGATTCTCATGGCGAGCCAGCATCGCCCTCTCGATGCGGCCCGTGCATCCGAAGTCGGCGCCGACGACCACATTCTAAAACCGTTCGACACGCAGGAAGCCATCGACAAAGCAGGCGCACTGTCTGGCCACGCCCAGGCAGCCGGGTTCTCCGACATGCCCTCGATCCCAATCGCCCGTCCTGCAACCACGCCGCCAAGGCCCGTCGCCCAGCGCACCCACCGTCCCACGCCGCCACCGCTCCCCGTGAATCCCGCGACGCAGCCGGCGCGCTTGTCGGCGACCCCGATTAGCGGCGCGCAGGTGTCGGGTGCGTCCGGAAGCGCCCCTTCACTTCATGGTTCGTCGCCGCCCGCGAAGATCGTCTCTGCCCCGGCCGCAGACATCTCATCTGCCCCGCCCGCTCAGTTTTCATCCGCTCCGCCAGCCTCTCCGCTGCAGGCCGCAGGCGCGAGCGAAGCCCTCTCCCATTCGGTGGTGGCGCGACTCGAAACCCTCGGCCTCACGCCGGACCAGGTCGAAGGCGTGCTCAAGCTCTCGGCCGAAGTCGTAGAGCGCGTCGTTTGGGAGGTCGTGCCCGAGCTCGCCGAAGCGATGATCCGTGAGGAATTGCACCGTCTCATCGGCGACTGAGGCTTGACTGCCTCTCCATTTCACCGCACACGGTCGGTCGGATGAGCGATTCGACTGACGAGATGCCCAAGCAGTACTCGCCCACCGAAAGCGAGTCTCGCTGGTACG
>JABDJF010000705.1 GCA_013002645.1 Myxococcales bacterium | reverse complement strand
CACACCCCACACTGTGCCAAAAAGCCCGACGAAGGGCGCGGTCGAGGCGGTCGTCGCCAAGAACGAGACCTTGTTCTCCAGTCGGGTCATCTCCGCGCTTTGCGCCCGTCGAAGGGCGCGCTCCACGTTCCCGATGTCCGCGATGGAGGGGTGCCCCCCGCGAGCGATGCGCGCAAGCTCGCGATAGCCGGCGCGAAACACGGTCGCGATCGGAGAGCGGTCGAAGCCCGCCGATTGGCCGTGGATCTCGTTCATCGCCCTGCCGTTCCAAGTGCGGGTCCGCTCCTCGGCCCAAAAAAGCGAGAGAAACCCCCGGCTCTGGTCGGTGACCTGCTTCAGCCGAATCCACTTCGCGCCGATGATGTAGAGGCACATCACCATCATGAAGACGAGAGTCAGCAGGACGAACTGGACGACCGGCGAAGCGCCGACCACCAGTTGCCAGGGATTGAGTTGTTCCGGTGCACTCGTCTGAAGGAAGACCGCAAGCATCAATGGCTACCCCCTACGAGCGCACCCCCCATGCGCGTCAGTTCTCTGAGCCGGACACGTTACGGTCGCGAGCCCAGCCCGCTTCGTCTCGGCCCGTCGCCATCTCTTCGCCGACCGAAGTGGTGGAGATCCGGCTGCTGTCCAAACCAAGCGACACCAAGTAGCTGCGAACCGACCGCGCGCGGCGCTCGCCCAGCGCAATGTTGTACTCCTCGGTACCGCGTGGATCGGCCGCGCCGGTCAGTAGAAGCGAAAGCCCCGGATCGGCCTGGCCGCGATAGCATTCCACGGCTGCTTGAAGCGCCGAGCGCGCGCTGCTGTCGAGCTCAGACGAGTCGAACGCGAAGTACACGGTCTCGACGACGCAGGGTTCTTCGGCAGGCTCGACGTAAACTTCAGGCTCTGGTTCCGGAGCCTCGTAGCCGGTGGTCGGCTCGGGCTCAGGCTCTTCAGCGTCCTTCTTGCAGCCTACCAACATGGTCGCGAAAACCGTCAGGCACACGAGAACGGTGAAAGATGAATTGAGATGTCTCTTCATGGAGTTCCTTTTCCTTCCCCCTCTGAACTCAGAGAGCTCGGGCGCCAGCATAGTCCCGAGGTAGTTACACGCAATTTTTCTTGTACCTGTGTGGGGTTAAGTAGCGCACTTTTTCGTCGTCTAAATATGCGAAGTCATTTGCCCGGGTCAAAGATGTCGCTAATTGTAAGTCCACGACCCCGACGGATCCGGATGACCCTGAGACCAATTCCCCTACTTGCGCTTGTGACAGCCCTCGCCGCGGGGTGCAACGGGAGATCAGCTGAAAATCCGCCCCAAACGGCGACCGTCGCTGGGGTTCATGAGCACTCGGCCGGCTCCGAGCACCAGTTTCCAGATCCGCAGACCTATGCCGGCCGCCTCGACGACCCGGGTCGGGATGACTGGCAGATGCCCGAGGTGGTGGTCGAGCGCCTCGACTGCCGGCCGGGAATGAAGGCGGTCGATCTCGGGGCAGGCACAGGATACTTCGTGGGCTACCTCTCCGAATCGGTGGGCGGCCGCGGCCGCGTGCTGGCTCTGGACGCTGACCGCGCGATGGTGGAGGCGATGCAGGCGCGAATCGAGCGAGAGGGGCTCCGGAACGTGGAGCCCGGCCTGATCGCCGCGGACGATCCGGGGTTGCCGCCTCGCTCGGTCGATCGGATCCTGATCGTCAACACTTGGCACCACATCAGCAATCGGGTGGCGTACGCAGAAAAACTCCTCGCCGCCCTCGGCCCCGGGGGGCAGCTCCTGATCGTCGACTTCACGATCGAAAGCCCTCACGGGCCGCCCCCGCAGATGCGGCTCACCGACGATACGGTGCAGCACGAGCTCGAAGCGGCGGGGTTCGAAGCGGAGCTGGTGGAGGCACCGCTCCCCTATCAATACCTGGTGGCGGGACGCCTGCCCTAGGTCAGTGGACCGCCCGCCTCAGCCCGTGGCTGAGCTTGGTGCCGAGGAGCGTCGCGAGCATGCTCGCCCGGCTCCGCTGCCGTCTGAGCTGCGAGGCCACGGACGCTCCTCCTGGTAACGAGATCCAGAGCCGCAAGAGGTGGCGCTTGAGCTCTGGCTCTGCGTAGTCTTCGTAGCCGGTTCGCGCATGAAGCACGGTGTGGTTCGACAGGAGCTGCACATCGCCGGGCTCGAAGTCCATGTCGAGATAGAAGTCCGGGGACTCCGCGATTTGATTGTAGAGGTCGAGCAGCGCACGGTCCTCCGGAGAGAGGATGGCCTTGTCGTCGAAGCCGACCGCCGACCGGAAATAGTCGGTGTGATAGAAGGTTCGCAATCTACCTTCATCGAAGCGGCAGGGGCGCACGGGGATGTACCGAACGCCGCCTTCACCCTTGGTGTCCATCATGAAAGGCTCGTACAAGCGATCGACCAAGTCGGGCCGCCGGCGCAGCAGCTCGTTGTAGACCGAAACCGAGCTCACGATTCGGCTTTGGCCGCCGCGCTTGGCTTTGTGAATACAGAGAAGACCCACCACATCGGCGGCGTCGCAGTGAAAGTTGATGTTCACCCGGGTTCGGTAGTGGCGCACCTCGTCCGGGCTTTCGCCAGTGTCGCGCACGTGTCCAAGCAGGTCGGCCCGCGGATTTTGCGCGCCCGGGATTCCGAAGTGCTGCCCGAGGCACCAGAAAAAAAGCTCGCTATCGCTGTGTGGCCAGCGCTCGACCGGAACGCCACGAAGCAGCTGAACGCCGAGGCCGGACCGGACTTCGTTTCTCCAGCGAGCGATTTTCTTCGAGAGCGTCGGTAGAGGAAAGTCCGCGCTGGTCAGCTCCCCCATCGGCTTGCCGGTCCGATGGGCAACACCGATCGCGCGTTCGATTTCGCTGATGTCGTCGTCCGTCAGAGCCTCGCGATAATCGTCCCGCTTCCGAAGGTCGCTCCCTTTCCACGCTGCTGGAACCTCGAGTCGCTCGCGCAGGACACGCTGCTGCGGCCGGGCGAAGTAGTGAAGCGTCTGAGCTGTGAGCGTCTTGTACAC
>JABDJF010000656.1 GCA_013002645.1 Myxococcales bacterium | reverse complement strand
CGATGAATTCGGCGTTCTTTGCCCAAATAGCCCATCCAAAACCTCCCGGGGCGCTACCATAGGATTCGAAGTCACCTTACATGTGGGATAAAGTAGGACCAAGAAATTGGCGGCGTCCGCTGCTCTTGCGCCCGGATAACTTCACGCCTCCATCTCGCACGCCCTGGGGGGGCCGCCGCATCCGTGAAGCGCTCAAAGCAGACGCCCATTTGCAGCCGGGCGGTCCGGTGGGCGAGGCCTGGGAGCTGTCGGTAGAGCCTGATTTCCCGAGCCGGCTCGCCGACGGACCCACGCTCGACGAGGTGCTGCGAGCGGACCCGGTCCTCCTCGGTGCCGAAGCGCCGGCCGGCTCGACGTCGCTGCTGGTGAAGTTGGTCGATGCGGCGGATGATCTCTCGGTCCAGATTCACCCTCACGACGGTGACCCGCAGCTCGCAGCAGGTGAAAGCGGAAAGCCGGAAGCCTGGTACATCATCGATGCCGAGCCGGGCGCCGGGTTGTACCTGGGGTTTGTTGCGGGCGTTTCCCGACAGGACGTCGAAACAGCAATCGATGAGCACAAGGACCTGTCCTCGCTCATGTCGTTCGTCCCGGTGTCTCCGGGCGACCTGTTCTTGATTGGGCCGGGGACACCGCATGCAATCGGCAACGGGGTCTTGCTTCTCGAGCCACAGCGTGTTGCACCGGGCAAGCGCGGCGTCACCTACCGGTACTGGGACTGGAACCGAAAGTACGACGACACCGGGCGGTTGGACCCCAGCGGCCACCCGCGCGACCTTCACCGGGAACGCGCTCTCGAGGTGACGGACTGGGAAATCGCAGCCGATGCCGAGCACATCGATCGCCTGAGTCACCGCGCCGGGCCGGCGCCTATCGATGGTCCGGCAATTCTCGAAGTCCTGATGAGTCGCGAAGGGCCGCTCCGCTCCGAAGTCTTCTCGGTCCAACGCCTGGCTGGCTCGGGCACGCTCGAGCTCCATGCGGCGGACCGATTACGGTCGCTGACGGTTCTCGACGGGCGCGTGACGCTGCACGATGGAGAGACTTCACTCGCGGTTTCGCGCGGACAGACATCCGCGCTGCCCGCCTGCCTCGGTTCGCTTCACGTCGTCCTCGATTCGGCGCACGCCGTGCTCTGTAGCTTGACTTGACGCGGTCATCTCCGCGTAAGAGAGTGCCGCGCCTTGGCCGAGCCCCATACCGTTCCGTCGATCTCGATCGTGATTCCCGTCTTCAACGAGGAAGCGATCCTGCCCGCGGCCATCCTCGACCTTCGCGATCGACTGAGCTTGCTACCTTGGTCCTACGAGATCGTGATCGCGGAAAACGGATCGACCGACCGAACACTCGAGATTGCAACCGAGCTTGCGGGGCGTTTCGACGAGATCCGGTGCCGCCACACCCTCGAGCCGAACTACGGCAGAGCGCTCCGGGAGGGCATCCTCGACGCCACGGGTGAAACGGTGATTTGCGACGAAATCGACCTCTGCGATACGGACTTCTACGAGCGCGCCCTCTCGGTGCTTCGAGACCCATCGGTGGATTTCGTCGTCGGTTCCAAAGCCATGGAGGGGGCGATGGACGGCCGTCCCTACTTCCGGCGGCTCGGTACCGTGGTCATCAATGGCATGCTCAAGGTTGCGCTCGGATTCCGAGGGACCGATACCCACGGCCTCAAGGCCTTTCGAAGGGAGGCCGTTCAACCGATCGCCAGCGCGTGTCAGATCGACCGTGACCTGTTCGCCTCTGAGCTGGTCATTCGGGCAGAGCGGGCAGGCCTCGGCGTGCGCGAGATTCCGGTACGGATTCAGGAGAAGCGTCCGCCTACGGTCGGGCTGATCAAGCGGGTCCCCAATGTCCTCAGGAACTTCGCTAAGCTGTTCATCGCCATCCGGTTCAAACGGTGACTCTGAAACTGGCTTCGATTTCGATCGACTTGGACGAGGTGCCTCGGTACGCATCGATCCACGGGGTCGACGCGCCGGCGGGACGGGGCGCCCATGCGGTGTACGAGAACTGCGTGCCACGGCTCACGGCCTGGTTGGATGACGAGTCGATTCGAGCCACGTTCTTTGCGATTGGCGAGGACCTCGAGCGCGAGCAAAACCGCAACACCATCGCAGGGCTCCACGCTGCGGGGCACGAGATCGGAAATCACTCCTATCATCACTATTACGATCTCACGCGCCGAGCGGCGGGAGACATGGGCGAGGAGATCCAAAACGGCGCAACCATCATCGAGCACAGCTGCGGCAAGCGCCCCGTGGGTTTTCGTGCCCCGGGCTACAGCGTCAGCGACGTGCTGTTCAGTGCGCTCGAAGCATCCGGAGTCGAGTATGACTCGAGCGTCTTTCCGTGCCCGAGCTACTACGCCGTGAAGGCAGCCGCGCTTGCGTCGATGAAGCTTCGAGGCCGCCAAAGCGCGAGTATTTTGGACCGGCCGTCCGTGCTGCGCGCGCCCCGGGAACCGTACCGGATCGGGCGGCCGTACTGGAGAAAGGGCGACGGCATGATGGAGCTCCCGATCGGCGTCACCCCGCTGCAGCTCCCGTACATTGGGAC
>JABDJF010000618.1 GCA_013002645.1 Myxococcales bacterium | reverse complement strand
TCATCGCTGACATGCAGCTGGACGCGTCGAGTGTTTGCGCCGCGCTTCTGCACGACGTCGTCGAGGACTGCGAAGTCAGCCTTCCCGAAGTGAAGACCGTGTTCGGTGAAGAGGTCGCATTTCTCGTCGATGGCGTGACCAAGCTGGGAAAGGTGAACTTCGCATCGCGCGAAGATCGTCAAGCCGAGAGCTTTCGCAAAATGCTCGTGGCCATGGCGCGGGACATCCGCGTGCTCCTGGTCAAGCTCGCCGATCGCCTCGACAACATGCGGACGCTCGAGCACATGTCGGCGCTCTCGCAAGAGCGCATCGCCCGAGAGACGATCGAGATCTACGCGCCGCTTGCCGGCCGGCTGGGGATTCAGTGGCTCAAAGCCGAGCTCGAGGACCTGAGCTTCAAGTTCCTCGAGCCTGAGGCCTATGCGGTACTCGATGAGCAGGTTCAGACGGTCGCCAAGAACACCGACGTCTACATCAGCGACGTCACCAGCAAGCTGAAGAAGATGTTGCTCAACCGCGGCTTCTCGGTGACGGTGAGCGGCCGCCGCAAGCATCTCTATTCGCTCCATCGCAAGATGAAGTCGAGCGGGATCGGTTTCGAGCAGGTGCACGATTTCGTCGCATTCCGGGTCATCACCGAGAGCGTCGCCGATTGCTATGCCACGCTTGGCGTCATTCACTCGGAGTGGACCCCCGTTCCGGGTCGGTTCAAGGACTACATCGCGCTGCCGAAGTCGAACATGTACCAGTCGCTACACACGACGGTCATCGGTCCTGGCAATCGGCGCGTCGAAATCCAGATTCGCACCCACGAGATGCACCGAACCGCCGACTACGGCATTGCTGCGCACTGGCAATACAAGGAACACGGCGGCGGCATCGATCCGAAGGACGCGGCACGCTTCGTTTGGCTTCGTCAGCTGATGGAGTTCCAAAAGGAAGTCGTCGATCCCGAGGAGTTCTACGAGAGCGTGAAGGTCGACCTTTTCCCAGAGGATGTCTACGTCTTCACGCCAAAGGGCGATGTGATGACGTTTCCGCGCGGCGCGACTCCGGTCGACTTTGCCTATGCGGTTCACTCCGAGGTCGGGCACCGCTGCTCGGGCGCCCGGATCAACGGCGCCATCGTTCCTTTGCGGCACAAGCTTCAAAACGGTGATGTCATCGAGATCATCACGAGCAAGAACCACCACCCCAGCAAGGACTGGCTGGAATTCGTGATTACGAGCCGTGCCCGCTCGCGCATTCGGCTCTACCTGCGGGCCGAGGAGCGCAAGCACGCGGTCAAGCTCGGCAAGGAGCTCCTCGAAAAGGAGATGCGGAAGAACGACATGTCGCTCTCGCGCTTCCTGAAGAACAAGCGCGCCAAAGAGGTGCTCTCACGATTCCACGCGGGTTCCGCAGAGGACCTCTACGCCCGAATCGGGATTGGCAAGCTCGCGCTTCCGAGCGTGATGCAAGAGGTGGCGCCGAGCGAAGACGGCGAGCGCGACAGCCTTCGACCGGGTTTCATCGAGCGTGCGGTCCAGCGGGTTTCGGGCGACATCGACGGATCCGGTATCCGCATTCAGGGCATGGACAACATGCTCGTGCGTTTCGCCCAGTGCTGCAATCCGGTGCCGGGCGATGCGGTCACGGGGTGGATCACGCGCGGCCGCGGCGTTTCGGTGCACCGGAGGGGCTGCCCTCGCGTCCTCGAGCTCGACACTGAGCGTCGCGTTCAGGTGAGCTGGGCCGAGCACGTCGATGTCGACCTGCCGGTCTCGCTGCGTGTCATGACCGACGATCGGGCGGGAATCCTCGCATCGGTCTCGTCGGTGTTCTCGACCAACGGCGTCAGCATCAGCGAAGCGTCCTGCCTCTCGAAGGACGGCCGTGCCGAGAACCTGTTCCACTTCAGAGTCGGCGACATCGACCGACTCCGCGAGATCATGCGAGGCGTCGCAAAGGTCAAAGGCGTCATCGACGTCGAGCGTATTTAGCCGTTCTGGTCAGCCGTCGCCCGCCAGATGATGGAGAGCGCGCCGGCTGCTCCGGCCAGCGCCAGCAGGACGACCCACCCGCTGATGTGCTCGACGTTCTGGCTCAACGTGTTGAAGCCTCTGACCCGAAGCAGGCTCGCGGGGAGCAACAACGGGAGGGCGTTGACGCCGGCGTGCATCGCGATGCTCGCCAGGGTGGACTTCGTTCGGAGCGCCACGGCGCCAAGAACCAAGCCACCGACCGTCGCATACAGAACGGCCGAAGGTTCGATGTGCACGAGGCCGAAGAGCACGGAGCTCCAAACCAGTGCCGGCACTTTGCCGTACTGTTCGTCGAGGTCGGGGAGCAGCCAACCTCGAAAAAGAAGCTCCTCGGTTAAGGGCGCAACGATGACGAGGGCGGTCAGAATCGACATTCCGGCCCACCAGCTCGTCGGGTTGAGCAACCGATGCCGCCGCGCCAACGCCTCGAAGCTGAGGGGCCACACCTCTTGAACGAGGTTCCCGAGCTCTGCGAGCGGAAGCTGCATGAACGCCCCTGCGAGGAAACAGAGGGCGACGATCCCACCGATGAGCGGCCTGACTCGAACCGATTCGAGTAGGCCGCCCGCCCGCATTCGGTGCGGGAAAGCAAAGACGAAAATGACTCCGACGGCTGCCGCTTGAACCAACGCCAGGTTGAGTGGCGCCTGACTCGCGGCCCGGGTCGCCTCGGCCCAGGGCGCGGACCAAGTTCGCAGCTGGAGCAACCCCGCGAGACCCAGAAACAGTTGAATCAAGGCTGGGAACGCCAGTGCGATCAGCAGCGCTTTGAAATATCCCGCCACGATAACGCGTAGCCTGCCACGTACCCCCGACCGATGGCCAAGATATGAACCTGCCCTGTTCGTCCGACCCTGCTATAGCGGCAGAGCAGCATGAGGATCCGCTTCCTGTTCATTCTGGGCTTGCTGAGCCTCAGCGTCGCCTGCGCGCATACCAGAGCAACGGGCGGAAGCGCCCGAGTCAAGGGTGCGGAGCCCATTGCCCGGGCCGAGTATCCCGACGAGACTCGGCGCTTTCTGATGATGGCTCCGGACGATCCCGAGCGGGTCGAGCTCCGGGATCGCCTCGTTGCATCGGTGCTCTCACAAGCGCAGAGCCTTGCCGACGTTGGCGATTACGAAGGCGTCGTGCTCGAGATGAGCCGGTTGACCTCGTTTCTGACCCCGTCCGAGTATGCCGCCGGCGCCCTTCCACATGAGGTCGAACCGATCGCGAAATACATCAGCGAGCGAGGGGGGCGCCTTGGCGAAGAGGGATACGGGCTCGCCGCCAACTTCATCCTCGAGCGCTCGACTGGTGATGCGATCTACAAGAAGCGCTACGACGAGATCGCGAGATGGGGACGTGACGCGCGCTCCAACCTCGATACGGTCTCCGAGAAATACGCTGGCCTGATCTCGGTCTGGACAGACCATGCGGACTTGACCCCCGCTCCTGAAGTCCTCGACACCCTTGCTGGCCTGCACGTCGCCGGGCGCGATGCGGTCGCGGCAGAGTCCATCGAAGCCCGTCAACGGCTCGGCATCGGTGGCGAGCGGCAGCTCCGGCTTGCCCCTTTGAACGTTGCCGCGGTCTACCTTTCGCACGGAGACATTCAATCGGCCGTCGCGAAAGTCGATTCGATGGGTCAGGGGGGCGAGCTCCAACTTCGCTTGCTCGATCTGCTGCAGGCCGCGCAAAGCGACGATGAGCAGGGCGCTGCGGCGACTTTCGAGCTGGTCGAGGGCTACCGTGTAGCGCGCCCCGACGTTGCGGCAGGCCTTTGCCAGTCGGCCCTCGTTCGCTTCACGAGCGACTACCGTTTCCCCACTTGGATGGCCCGCGTCGCGGCGGACTCGGAGCAATTTGCCGATGCAACCGCCTGGTACGTGATCGCGATCGGGCTCGCACCAGACATGATCGAGCTCTACGACGAAGCTCTCGGCCAGCTCGACGAGTTCATCGAGACTCGGCTCACCGACCCGCACCCCGAACGCTCGAGCGCGCTTGCCCGCGGCGCCGAAACGATTTTGGCTGAGCGGCAGAAGCGATGGCCTGATTCGACACCGCCAATCGCACCCGACCGCCTCGAGTTCTTGATCGGCATGTTGGCGATGAACGCTGGTCAGGCGAGCGAAGCACAGCAACGCTTCGAGAGCAGCCTCCAATCAGACGAGAACATCGAAGCATTGATGCAGCTGGGGCTGTTGCTCGAGCGCACGGGTCGGCCCGCGGAAGCCGAAAAGCGATTCCGACGAGCCCTTGCGCTGAGCCCTTCGGCGACCCTTGCCGACGAAGTTCGCCGCGCCGAGATTCTGGAAAACCTGGGCAACGCCTCACGTGCCCAGCGCAAGAACGGCGAAATGATGTCTCAGTACATGGCTGCACTCGCGGCCTGGACGGACGCTCGCGACCAGGTCGAAGGTGCCACTGGCGCGATCGTCGAGATGCGGCGTGGGGTGCTGCTCGATCAGCTGGGTCGCCACGAGGAGGCCGTCGACGCGTTCGAAAGTGCGATGACTTTTGCGCCACAGTGGCGGGACGTCTACGCCGGGATTCTCGCCCACCTCGTCTCGGCTCCGGTCGACATCGAGCTCGCGTCATCTGTTTGGCGAATGTCGCAGCTGCGCCTCAACCTCGCGCCCGAGTGGAAGGTCTACTTCACACTTTGGATTCAGTTCATCACGGCGCGCGCCGGCGAGCCGCCTGTCGAAGCACACCGGGAGCTTCTACGGAGCCTCGGAGGCAGCTCGAACTGGTGGGGCAAGCTCGCGAGCTTCGGTGCCGGCGAGCTAGACTATGCGGGGCTCTTGAGCGTGGCTTCGAGCTTGGGAGAGCGCACCGAGGCGCTTTACTACGAAGGCACACGGCTCTTCATCGATGGCGATCAAAAGGGGTCGCGCGAGCAGCTCCAACAGGTGCTCGACACGAACATGGTCAGCTTTTTCGAGTTCGAAATGGCGCGGAAGCTGCTCCTCGAAGAGGGGCGAGCGGGAGACCGGGCCCCGTGATCGACTTCGAGAAGCTCGGAAAGCTCTATCTCGGCAGAGAGCTCGCACCGGACCGCGGCGAGCCAACCGAAGTGCCCGTCCTCTACGATTCGAAAGACCTCACCACCCATGCCGTTTGCGTTGGCATGACCGGCAGCGGCAAGACCGGGCTCTGCCTGTCGCTCCTCGAAGAAGCCGCGATCGATGGGATCCCGGCGCTTTGCATCGATCCCAAGGGCGACCTCGGTAATCTGCTCCTCACGTTTCCCGAGCTCCGCCCGAGCGACTTCGAGCCCTGGATCGACCCGGCGGAAGCCGAACGCAAAGGACGCACCGTCGCCGCCCAGGCCGAAGCGGTGTCCAGCCTCTGGCGAGAGGGCCTTGCGAAATGGGGACAGGACGGTGCCCGGATCGCGCGCTTCCGCGACGCGGTCGACATCGCGATCTACACGCCGGGGAGCTCTGCGGGCCGCGCGCTTCGCGTCTTGGAGTCGTTCGACCCGCCGGCCGAGGACGCGGACGAGGACGAGCAGCGCGACCAGATCATGGGGGCGGTATCAGGTCTACTGGCGCTCCTCGGCATCGACCCCGACCCGGTGAACAGCAAGGAGCACATCCTGCTGTCCAACCTCCTGTCCCACGCCTGGTCCAAGGGGGAGTCGGTACAGCTCGGGGACTTGGTCCGCCGGATTTCGGAGCCTCCGTTCGACCGGATCGGCGTGATGGACCTGGAGACCTTCTACGCTGAGTCCGAGCGGCAAAAGCTCGCAATGCGGATGAACGGGCTTCTGGCGTCTCCCGGGTTCTCGACCTGGCTGGACGGAGAACCACTCGACATTCAGCGACTGCTCTGGACCGAGGATGGCAAGCCGCGAATCACGATTCTGTCCATCGCGCACCTGAGCGAGCCAGAGCGGATGTTCTTCGTCAGCACATTGCTCAACAGGGTCGTCTCCTGGGTTCGCCGCCAGTCAGGCACATCCAGCCTTCGCGCGCTCCTCTACATGGATGAAGTCTTCGGGTTTCTTCCACCCGTCTCCGAGCCGCCATCGAAGAGGCCTCTCCTCACGCTGCTCAAGCAGGCCCGAGCATATGGGTTCGGCATCGTCCTCGCGACCCAGAATCCGGTCGACCTCGACTACAAAGCCCTTTCGAATTGTGGGACCTGGTTTCTGGGGCGACTCCAAACCGAGCGCGACGTGGCACGGGTCGTCGACGGGCTCGAGGGCGCATCGTCGTCCTCGGGAAGCTCGCTCGACCGGGGCGAGATCGAACGCATGCTCGCCGGCCTTCGCAGCCGCGTTTTCTTGCTGCACAACGCGCACGAAGAGAAAGACGTCCTGTTCCACACGCGCTGGGCCATGTCGTATCTCCGCGGACCGCTCACACGCACGCAAATCAAGCTCTTGAGTCCGGCCATCGACCGAGCCGCGCCTGCCGGGGCGGGCTCCACCAAACCCAAGCATCGAGCGGCCGCGGCCAAAGGGGCTCGGCCCGTCGTTGCAGCCGGCATCGACGAAGCGTTCCTGAGCGATGAGCCGGGCACGTATCGGCCACACCTGCTGGCCTCCGTTTCTCTGCACTATGTACGGG
>JABDJF010000602.1 GCA_013002645.1 Myxococcales bacterium | reverse complement strand
AGCAAGGGCTTCGCCGCTCGAACCTGGGATTCAACGCCAGCTACGTGGTCCTCTTGCCGAAGCTTCAGTGGCACTTCGCAGACAACCACACGCTCGAGGTGCTCACCAACGTCCGGTACTGGTTCTTCGGCAGCAACAAGACGGACCCGAGCTATCTTCTTCCCGCCAACACCTTGGTCTTCGAGCCGCGGCTTGGTTACATCTATTGGAATATCGATTCGCCCGGTGAAGAGTACCGAGCGTCCAAGCTCTTCCCGCGGATTCAGGGCATCGCCGTCGGTGCATCGGTCGGCGTCGATGTGCGCTCCGAGGTCCGCCCGTGGGGCTTCGTCACTACCCAACCGGACCGAAACGACCCACGCAAGGCGATTTGGACCCTGAACCAATGGCTGCGCGCGGGCTGGCAGACGGGCGACTACTTCCGGCTAGAGCTTCAAGAGACTTTCAACTGGGGCTGGTTTCAAGATGACATCACGCGCATGCGCGTCGGGGGCATGAACCCCTACGTGGTCGTCGTCCCTGGCTTGCCCTGGTCGGCCAACATCTCCGAGCGACTCGCGCTCGCACAGCTCAGCGGGCACGTCCGGCCCAAGAAAGGCAAGCCACAAGAGCTCGGCCTGCTCGTCGCCGGCGGCGCCATCAACGACCCGCGGCGCCAGGGGCTTTTGAATGACTTCGGCGGCATCGGCGGTCTCGCCCTCTTCACCGATCTTCGCTGGGGGCGTTGGCAGGTCTACGCTCGGCTCGGATGGGCGTTCCCGACGAGCTGGCTGCTCGACAACGCACATTTCTCGGGCTTCGTGGGTCTGGGCGTCGACGCGTTCTGAGCCGCGTTATTGGAACGTCACGACGAGCAGCTTGACCTCCACTTCATCTTCGAGGCTGATCTTCGCGGCGATGCTGTCGGTGCCGATGCCATAGTCGTTGCGATCGATCGTGAGCTTGCCCTTGTAGGAAGTCGTATCGACGCCGGCGCCATTTTTCCCTCTGGCGACTTTGAACGGAAAGCTGACCAACTTCGACACACCGTGCATCGTCAGATTGCCTGTCACGACCAGTTGGCTCCCTTGCGTCTTCACGTTCGTCGAAGCGAACCGGACCATCGGATACTTGGCCGCGTCGAAGAAGTCGGGGCTCTTCAGATGGTTGTCCCGCTTGACGTTGCCGGTGTCGAGCGAGGCGACGTCGACATTGGCCTCGACTTTGACGGTCTTGGGTTTGCTCGGATCGCCATCGATGCTGACGCTGAATTTGTCGAATTGGCCATCGACATCAAACAGCACCGTAGCCGCGGTGAAGCTCACTTTGCTGTGAACGGTGTCGAGCTTGAGTGGCGCAAAGGCGGCAAGCGCCGTCGAGCTGACCAAAATGGCTCCGAGCGATGCTCCGAGCACGTTGCGAACCGCATGCTTCATGGACTGTTTCCTTTCATTCATGGCCCTGAGTACGTACGAGCGAGCGACATGTTTCAGACGGCCACGAGACCCCTTGGACTTGTCGATACGTAACATCTGCCTTCCCACACGTATACACGCAAACAAGTGACTGACTCGAACGCAGGAAGAACCCGCAAGTGGGTTCGAATCTCGCATCGTCCGACCGGAACGCCCCTCGCCGAGGGTCCCGTTGGATGGAGCATCATGCCGTTCGAAGGCAATTTCTACGTTCGACGCAAGTTCCTAAGAACGGATGGATTCAAAGTGAACTTCATCCCCGGCCTTTGTTCCTACAAGTTTCTCTACGTGTGGATGGACTTGTGGCTCGCAACAGGAGAGCGCATTCGCAACTTGGGCTGGATGTACTGGCTGCCGAACCCGCTCTTCCCGTTCATCTGGTTCCGCGTTGGCATTCCCAAAGGGCACCCTGAGATCGAGGTCGAGTATTCGAGTGGTAGCGCCTAGGTCTCTTCGGACATCCTCACGGGATCTTGGTGAATGATGACCTCTGAATTGGGCAGGTGAGCGAGGATGCGTTCTTCGACTTCATCGGCGACGGCGTGCGCCCGGATTAGTGGCAAGCCGTCATCGAGCTCGAGATGAAGCTGAACGAATCGAACTCGTCCTGATCGACGGGTTCGAAGGTCGTGAACCCCGACCACATCCGGATGCGCTCTGGCGATCGCTAAGATCTCTTGCTGAACAGTGGCCACCAACTCGCGGTCCATGAGCTGTTGGAACGCGTCCAACCCGATGCGGACGGCGCTGTAGAAAATGTAAGCGGCAATGCCAATGGCAAAGACGGAGTCCGCCCAGGCCCAGCCGAGCGATGCCAATCCGAGGCCGGCGATGACGGCGAGGTTCGTCAGGAGGTCGGTCGCGTAGTGCAATGCGTCCGCTCGGATAGCCGTGGACTCGGTCCGTCGGATGACGCTGCGTTGAAGTGCCAGCAAGCCCGCCGTCACGACGATCGAAATCACCATCACCGCAATGCCGACCTCGATATCGCGCAAAGGACGAGGAAAGCGCAGTCGATCGATCGCGTGAAACAGCAAGAACACGGCCGAGCCGCATACGAATCCAGCCTGGGCCAGCCCGGCGAGGGGCTCCGCCTTGCCGTGGCCAAAACGGTGCTCGGCATCGGCTGGCACGAGCGAATATCGGACGGCAACCAAATTGATCGCCGACGCAATGCTGTCCATCAAAGAATCGACGAGCGATGCGAGCATGCTGACCGACCCCGTCCAGAGCCAGGCGAGCAACTTGATCGCGATCAACAGGACGGCGGTGAGCACGGACGCGTACGTGGCACGTCGCAGCTGCTTGCCGTACGCGGCTTGCGGAGCTTGTGCGGAGGTGTCCATCTTTCCAGGCAAG
>JABDJF010000581.1 GCA_013002645.1 Myxococcales bacterium | reverse complement strand
ACATAGAGCTGTGCGTTAGACACGTTGGCCTCGACTCGGACCGGGACGCCCAGCGCGTTGAGCTCGGCGTAGACCTCGCAGTTCCGGTTAGGGCCTACCGAGCAGGTACGGCGCACCTCGCGATAACCGGGCGCTCGCACGACAATGGAGTGCGTCCCCAGGTCAGCGGGCTCGATGGTGATCGGCGGGTTGCCATATTCCTCTCCGTCGATCGTGACGGTCGCATTCGGAACACTGGCGCGAACGAGGATGCGGGGGATCTCCGTGCTTGGAGTGGTGAACCTCAGTGAAACCACCCGCTCGCGCCCGGCGATCACCGTGACGGTCTGCGTGACACTTTCGTATCCGCTCGCCTCAGCGGTGACGATATGCTCGCCCGGGGAGAGGCCGCCCTTGGCAGCAGGGGCGACGCCGATCTCGACCCCGTCGAGACGAATGATGGAACCCGGCACGTTCGCGATGACCCGAAGACTGCCGAGGTCGGGAGCAAGTCGGATCGTGGCCTCGATTGTCGTTCGCTGGTCAGGCTTGATGCTGACGACCTGGGAGAAGGGCTGGTAACCCTCCCCTGGGCTCTTGATTTCCACGATGTGCTCGCCCTCGGCGAGGCCGTCGACGACCAAAGGCGTGCCACCCCTTCGCTGTCCGTCGATGTACACGGGCAGGCCGGTGACGTCGGCTGTGATCAAGAGAGAACCGGTCTTCACCGAGGCAGGCTCGAGTGCCACCGGGATCGTCAACACCTGCCCTCCGACGAGATCAACCCATTTCGAGAAGGTCGTGAAGCCGCGCTTCCCGACCTGCACGAGGTGTCGTCCCGGCGTGAGCGTCTTGCGTAGAGGCACGTTGCCCGAGGGCTCACCATCGATGCGAATCGCCGCTCCCGACGTCGCGTCGTCGCTCGCGGTGATCACGATGACGCCCGGAGCGTCCTCCTGCGCTGCCGCCGTCGAAGACACGGCGAGCAGACCAAGCACCAAGATGAGCCGCACGAAGCGACTAACGCCAAGCAACCCTTGCATAATCCCTCGGACGCTCCGGAATAGGGTCGATTCATCCAAGACCCAAGCGCCCCGGACGTGTTTACCCCTAGCGTTGGGGTCAGCCCAATAAATGACCGTTGGCGTCTCCTGTGAGGCGAGAATTTTCAAACGCAAGCGCGGCTAGGGGACCACGAATAGGCTTTCAAACGGATCGAGCGCCTCAGGATCGGGAAACTCGGGCGCGCCGAGCGGCGGAAGTATCCGAGCGGCTGGCAGCAGGTCCCCTTCGCGGCGGAAACTGAAGTCCTCCAGCTCCGCCAAGCCGTACTCGAGCGCCTCGGGGCCGATGCGTTCCCGCTTTGCCATGTGCTCGAGGAGGCGCCTCATTTTGCTCTTCATCGAACGGCTGAGCGCGCCGCGCTCATAGGAAACGTGATAGCGCTTCGGCGACGGCAACATGCAGGCAAGAAAGGCGGCCTCTGCTGGGCTTAGATCGATCGGATTCCGGCCGAAGTAGTAGGCAGCGGCGTTCCTCAACCCGTATACAGCCGGTCCGTACTCGATCACGTTGAGATAGAGCTCGAGGATCTCGTCCTTGTTGAGCGCGTTCTCCAGCCACCAAGTGAGGAGCACTTCTTGGGCTTTGCGCGCGATGGTCTTCTCGCGCTGCAAGTAGAGGTTCTTGGCGAGCTGCATCGAAATCGTGCTGGCGCCTACGACGTAGCGGCCCTCCCGCAGATTTCGCACGAGCGCATCGCGAATCGCCCAGGGCGCAAACCCACCGTGCTCGTAGAACCCCCCGTCTTCGTGACTGATCGCCGCTGCGGGCATGAACGGGCTGATGTCCGAGAACGCGACCCAGTTCGGAGTTCCGGGCCCGGTGCGCATTTCAAACACGGTATCGTCCGGTTCAATCGCGCGGTGCCGGAAAGGGCCTTGAAACCGTTCAACCCGTACCCAACGCGGCGTCTTCTCGAACTGGCAGAGATTTCGAACCCGAATCGACAGCTCGGCAGCTTCGAGCTCCCTCGAATCGAGCGAAACTTGCGCCACCGCACTCCAATTGCCGGACCATTGGAAGCGGGTAAGCGATCCCAAGACGTCCTCCGGGATTCCTGCGACCACGTCATTGCACGGCGTCGGTGGAAGCTTCGCGGTGAGGTCGACTCGATAGTGCTCCGAGCTTCGTTCGAGCTCGCCGTCGATGAGCACGCCTACCTTGCCCATGCGGACCTCGCCCCGCTCTACTTCGAGGAGGCGCTCGGCGGGGTACCAACTGCCTTTTCCTTTGATATCCATGTTGATGTTGTCGACCGGCTCCGCTGCGATCCGCTCGGAGCTCAGGGCGAGCCCGCGCACCCGCAGGCGTCCTTCGATGCTGATCTGTTGGGGCGAGCTGGCGGTGAGCTCGAGCTCGGCGTTCAGCGTACCTATCTCGTCGTCGTAGAAGGGAACCTCAGGAACAAACGGTGCGACGACCGCGAGTGAGATTCTGCGAAGCTCGATTCGCCCCTCGGCGCGGGCCTCCCTGGGCATGACGCTGAGGTCGACTTTCAAGCTTCCATCGTTTGAGGTCTGCCCGCTGACCACGACACGGTACCATCCGTTTTCTGCTCCGTTCAGCGACCAGCCGAAGTCACGAATCCTTTCGACGTGGCCTGCAGGGGTTCTGCTTTCGATTTGAACGCCGGTCACGTCGACGACGGCATCCGGGGTCAAGCGTGCGAAGAGGCGAGCGCCGGTCGGAGGGGCAACGGGACGGAACGGCGCGCTCACGGTCCCGGTCTCAGTCTCGGTCCCAGTCTCGGTCCCAGTCTCGGTCCCGGTCTCGGTCTCGGAGCCGCTTGGCGAGCCGCGAAGCTGACTCATCGCGTCTCGGAGACGCGTTGCGAGAGCTCTCGACCGCTCGTCGCCATTACGAAGAGAGCGAACGCTCGCGCCTTGGATCTCGAGCTCGCGGAGTCTCCAGGCTCCGTCGCTGCGTCTCAGCTCTACCTTAGAAGGCCCTATCGTTGCGTGATCCCCACTTCGTTCGCCCAGGAGCGCGTCGCCCGCGCCGCCCAACATGTCATCACCGTCCTTGCGCAGGCTAACATCGTCGATCCATGCGAGCGGCCCGTCGGCATCGATCACACGAACGGTCACCCCGTCGAGACCGTACGTCCTTCCCTTGCCATGGCTGCTGCCTGGTGCTGAAGGCGGTTTGGCAAGGGGGCTGCTTTGTTTGAGCTCCGCGACGGAGTCCGCGAAGCCTTCATGACTGAGGTCGAGAATCACCTCGAGGCCCTGCGCCGACAAAGCGCGAACCGATCTCGCACCCTCGAACAGGGCGCGGAAGAGACTCATCCGCACCTCTACACGCTCGATGCGGGCGACGAGGCCGCCGTGCCGACCTCGCAGCTCGACGCCCCGGAGCCCGACGCCGCCGAATGACAAATGCGCCTCTTCGATCTGAGCATCGACGCCGAGGCGCCCCTCGATTAGCTCCGCGGCGCGGCCAGGAACCTGGTGCATCCCCCAGCGCCAAAGGCCAAGCACGAGGGCGAACGTGACGAAGGCCGCGACCACCCATACGCGTCGCTCGCTGAGGAACCGCAGCATCGAGATGGGATTATGCCGCGTCTAAAACGCGAAGCCTAATAAAGCTTTCGGCTATCGATTTGAATCGTGACGGGCCCATCGACCGTGGATTGAACGAGCATCATGGCGCGAAACGTGCCGGTTTCGACCGGCACCCCTTTGTCACGCAAACGCCCAACCAGCTCCAGGTAGAGACGCTCGGCGTCACCGGGGTCTGCTGCGCCATCGAACGAGGGACGCCTGCCTCGTCTCACGTCGCCAAAGAGGGTGAACTGGGAGACTACCAGTACGGCGCCTCCGACGTCGCCGACGGACAGTGACATGCGTCCGTCGTCGTTGGGGAACACTCGAAGGCCGGAAATCTTCTCGGCGATGTAATGGACGTCCTTGGGCTCATCGCCTCGCGCGGCGCCGAGATACACCAATAAGCCTCGCCCGATGCCTCCAACCCGCTTCCCGTCGACAGTAACACTGGCTTCGTTGACCCGCTGAACGACGGCGCGCATGCGGCTTGCGTAGCACACGGCGAATCCTCTTGCCCGAAGCAGACGATGCTCAATACTGGGCAGCAATGAAACCGGTTGTGGGTCTAACGGGGGGAATCGCATGCGGGAAGTCGACCGTTGCGAGCATGTTTGCTGAGCTGGGTGTTTCGGTCGTCGACGCTGACGACTTGGCGCGCGAAGTGGTCGAGCCGGGTACACCGGGTTTGCAAATGATCGTGGACGAGTTCGGCAAACTGGTGCTCGACGAAGCGGGCCGCCTGGATCGCAAGAAGGTCGCTGAGATCGTCTTTGGCGATGAGAAAGCCCGGGAAACGCTCAACGCGATCATGCACCCCCTGATCGGCGCAGCGGGCGCCGAGCACATCGAGGCGCAGCAAGACAGCGCCGCGCCGTACTTGCTCTACGAGGCGGCGCTCCTGGTAGAAACGCGCGCTTACGAGGCGTTTTCCGCACTCATCGTGGTCAGCGCAGAAGAATCGATCCAGCGGCTGCGTCTGATTGCGCGGGACGGCTATACGGCGCCCGAAGCCAATGCTCGAATCGATTCTCAGCTACCACTCGAGCGCAAAGTCGCCGTGGCGGACTATGTCGTCACCAACAATGGCGATCTCGAATCGACGCGAGAGCAGGTGGCCGCGATTCACGAGAAGCTAGTTGCTAAGTCTGCGTCGAAGGAGTGGGCCTAGTGGGCAGGCTGGTGCGATCGGTTCTCGTCACCGGCTTTCCAGGACGGCAACCTGCCGTACACCTCGTGCGAGAGCTCGCGAATCGCGGCGACCGCTCGGTGTGTTGCCTCGTGACCGAAGGCCGGCAGGAGCGCGCCATGGAATTGCTCGACGCTTTTCCCGAAGCTGCGCGAGAGCGTGTTTCGATTTGGCTCGGTGACCCCCGATCGATGGATCTCGGATTGAGCGGCGAAGAGTTCGCCGTGCTCGCCCAAAGTGTCGAAGTCATTCACCACTGCGCGTCGATCACGGATCCGGCGGCTACCAGGGAAGAGGCAGCCGGCAACGTGCGCGCTGCTGCGGAGATCCTCGAGCTCGCCGAGGCGGCTCCGCGATTGAAACGTCTCGTCTGTTGGTCGAGCGCCACGGTCTCGGGCAATCGCGAAGGCTTCGTGAAGGAGACTGAGCTGGACGACGCGATGGGCTTCCGAAATCCCGTCGAGGAGTCTTTGTACCACATGGAGCGGATGCTTCGCGAGTCGGCCGAGGAGCTGCCGATCGTCATTTTGCGGCCCGCGGTCATGGTTGGTGATTCACTCACCGGCGAGCTCGAGGACCTCAACGGCCTTTATCTCTTGATCCGGTTCTTGCTGAGCGCGCCCGACGACTATCGCATCCCTACACCGAACCGGACCGGGGTCCGAATTAGCGCCGTGCCTGTCGACTACGCGGTCCGTGCCGGATCGCGCATCGCCGATGACGAGCAGTCCGTCGGGCGCACGTTCCACATCGTCGACCCGAAACCGGTCACCGTACAGCACGCTCTGCGCCTCTTCGCCGAAGCGACCGGCCGCCCTAGCCCGCGCGAGCACGACCCGCTCAACCTCGCAACCGCTCTAATGCGCGCGCCGGGTCTGCAGCGCTTCCAAAATACGACCCGCGCGTTCCTCGACCACTTGAAGACGGACGTAATCTACGACGACCGGAACGCTCGCGAGCTCCTCGCAGGAACGGGAATCCAATGCCCAGAGCTCGAGAGCTACGTCGATGCCATGGTCGCGAGGGCGCAGCGGGACTAACCCCTGGACGCCGACGTCCACGAGTCACGGTCGCTGATCTCGCTAAGAGCCGGCCAGAGTCATGGAGGAGACTCTGAATGTTGGTGAGGCGACGGCGGTGCGATGATCGAGATCGTTGGCGACTGCGTCGATTCGTTGGAGGATCTGATCGAGGTTGAGCGAGATGGTGATTTCGGAGACGGGGTGGCTGAGCTTGCCGTCTTCGATCAAGAACCCCGAGGCTCCTCTGCTGAAGTCGCCAGTCACCGCGTTGAAGCCGAAACCCATCATGCCGGTGACGTACAAGCCATGTTGGGTCTCTGCGAGAAGCTCGTCGCGCGACTGACTGGTGGCTTTCAACATCAGGTTGCTGCTCGACGGGGAGACGCCGCCGGAGGGGGAGCGAGCCGCGCTGGCGGTGCTCTTCAACCCCAGCTTACGGGCGCTATAGGTGTCCATCAGATAACTCCTGAGAACGCCCGCCTCGACGACGACGCTGCGGCGCGATAGCAATCCCTCTCCATCGAACGCGCGCGAGCCCGGGGCTCTGGCAAGCAGCGGGTCATCGACGATGTCGACCAGGTCGCTCGCAACCCGGGTACCGACGCGGTCGACCAAATAAGAGCTCTTGCGCCAGATCGAGCCGCCGACGATGCAGCCGGCGAAAAGACCCAAGATCGACCGCGCGGCGTCTTTGTCGAAAACGACAGGGAGCTCTTGGGTGGGGAGTTTCGTCGCGCCGAGTTGGGCAATCGTGCGGCGGGCCGCTTCCTCTCCGACGGCCTGGCTTGGTTCTAGGTCCGCATAGTGTCGGGCCGCGGTCCAGTGATAGCCGCTGCGCTTTTTCCCGCCTTCATCATCGGCGACCGGATTGACGACCATCGACGCGTAGGTCCCGCAGTCGCTTCCCATGAACCCGCTGCTGGTGACGAGCGCGCTGACGCCTCGTGCGCGGGTGAAAGAAGCGCCCTCGCTGTTGCTGATGCGAGGATCAAAAGCAAACGCGGCGCGCTCGCCTTGCAGTGCACGCTCGAGGGCTTCGTCGGCGGTGATCTTGCTGACACCCTCGTCGAAGGTATCCAGGTCCTTCCACTCCGACGGCGAAGACAGCTCGGACCGATCGGGCGGGCCTGCGAATGCGTCTGATTCGCTCAGCCGCGCCAACTCGAGCGCGTCTTCGATCAATGTGCGCTTGCCCGCTTCGCTCAGGTCGCTGGTGTAGGTCGAAGCGACGCGCTGTCCGACCATCACCCGCAGTCCGAGCGCGCGCGAGCCAGCCTCTTCCACGAGCTCGGGCTTCCCTTTGCGGACCTTCACAGAAAGATGAGATCCGCTGTGCACGCCGGCCTCGGCAACATCCGCGCCCGCGGTCGTTGCGCGCTCTACCACCGATTGCCCGAGGTCGAGGAGGGCTTTCGCATCGTCCTCGGCTTTCGTCATCAGCCCGCCATCTGCGTTCCGCCGACGGTCATGCCGGCAATCTTGATGGTGGGGCAGCCCACGCCGACGGGAACAGACTGACCGTCCTTGCCGCAGGTCCAAATTCCATCGGAGACCTGGAAGTCATGGCCCAGCATGACCACTTTGCGCATGGCATCAGGTCCATTGCCGATCAAGTTCACTCCTTTGAGCGGCGCGGTGACCCTTCCGTCTTCGATCAGGTAGCCCTCGGTCAGCGAAAACACGAAATCTCCGTTCGAGATGTCGACCTGACCTCCGCCAAATTTCTTGGCATAGACGCCGCGGCTCACACTGCGAATGACATCCTCCGGCGCATCCGTTCCACCGAGGAGCATCGTGTTGGTCATCCGCGGCATGGGATGGGAACGGAAACTCTGCCTACGGCCATGTCCATCGGGACTCGTCCCAAAGAAGTCGGCGCTGTGGCGGTCCTGCATGTACCCATTCAGGACGCCGCCCTCGATGAGAACCGAGCGCGCGGGAAGCTGTCCCTCGTCGTCGACGTTGATCGAACCGCGCGAGCCGAGCAGCGACGCGTCATCGACGACCGTACAAAGCTCGCTTGCGACTTCCTCGCCCACGCGGTCCGAGTAGTTGCTCGTCTTTTTGCGGTTGAAGTCGGCCTCGAGCCCGTGGCCAACGGCTTCGTGCAGGAGGATTCCACTGTCCCCGGGACCCAGGACGACATCCATCTCGCCGGCCGGAGCCTCGCGCGCGTCGAGCATGACCAAGGCCTGCCGCACAGCTTGCTCGGCGTGCGCCTCGGGCGTCCGCTCGTCGAAATAATCGAGCCCCATCCGGCCGCCGCCACCGGAGGACCCCGACTGACGATTTCCGCCGTCCTCTGCGATGACGCGAACACCGAATCGGATCAGCGGCTGGCGGTCTCGCGCCATGTGCCCGAGGCTGTTGGCGACCAGGATCTCGCGGAGGCTTTCTGCAAACGAGGCATCGACTCGAATCACACGCGGGTCAGACGCACGAGCGGCCCGATCGGCTCGTTCGAGTAGGGCCTTCTTCGCTTCGCCTTCAACGTCGAGTGACTCGACCGGCACGGGATAGCGGCTTGGGATGTCACGCATCATCGACACCCCGAGCGGAGCGACGGGCTTGCCGCCGGCAGCGATTTGTGCGGCGGTCTCGGCCGCCTCCTTCATCGCATCGAACGAAAAATCCTCACAGTAAGCGTACCCGGTTGCATCGCCCTTCATCACGCGGACGCCGAGGCCCATCGACACGGCGCGCCTAGCCGATTTCAGAATCTGCTCGTCGTAGATATAGCTACCGCTGACGGAGTACTCGAAAAACAAGTCGGCGTAGTCGCCGCCCTTGCCGAGGGAGATCTTCAACAGCCGATTGGCGATGTCCGCATCGATTGTGTGTGACCCCTGTTCGGCGAAGGGTGCATGGTAGCGAGCAATCATCGACTGCTGAGGACTCTAGAGCGAGGTCGCCGCGATGGCTACTTCTATCGCCCGAGGAACGCAATTACGGTGTCGATGATGCGGCTCTGACGCGCTTCACCGAGGCCCGCAAAGATCGGAAGCGCCAAAACTTCGCGGCTGGCGTGCTCCGAGACTGGTAGAGAGCCCTCCTTGTATCCAAGCGATGCAAAGCATTCCTGTCGATGGAGAGGCACGGGGTAGTAGATCGTCGTCGCGATCTTCTGCTCCTGAAGATGTGCGAGCAGCTCGTCCCGCCTCGAGCTCCGGATCACATACTGATTATAGATGTGACCGTCGAATCGCCTCCGCGGTGTACGCAGGAGGCTCTCGTCGAGACCCGCCTCGAAAAACCCGGCGTCGTAGCGGGCGGCGTTGCGTTGACGTCCATCGGTCCAGCCGCGGAGCTCGGGAAGCTTCACGCGCAATAGAGCCGCCTGCAGGGCATCGATCCGGAAGTTGCCGCCAACGACCGCGTGGTAGTATTTCGGCTTGCTTCCATGCGCGCGCATGACGCGAGCCTTTTCCGCTAGACCCGAATCCTGCGTGGTGACGAGCCCGGCGTCACCAAAGCCGCCCAGATTCTTAGACGGGAAGAACGAGAAACAACCGTACGCGCCTAGGCTGCCCACGGGTCCCAGCGGGCTTTGCGTACCAATGGACTGCGCGGCATCTTCGATGATCGGCAGGTCGTGCTTTCGGGCCACCGCGACCAGGCCCTCCATGTCGCAGGCCTGACCATATAAGTGGACCGGAAGAATTGCGCGCGTTCGCTCCGTGACCGCGGCGGCGGTCTGCTCTGCGTCGATGTTGAAGGTGTCTGGTCGGATGTCGACGAAAACCGGGGTCGCTCCGACGCGTGCGATGCATCCGCCGGTGGCAAAGAAAGTGAATGGAGTGGTGATGACTTCGTCACCCTTCCCGATTCCGAGGGCCATCAAAGCCACCATCAGGGCATCCGTCCCGCTCGAAACACCGATGGCATGCTCGACGCCGATGTATTCGGCGACCTCCTGCTCGAAAGCGGTGACCTCCGGGCCGAGGATGTAGCGGCCGGATCGAATCACCTCGGCTGCCTTCGCGGTCAATCGATCGACCAGCGGCTCGTTCTGGCCACTAACGTCGAGCATTGGAATGGCTTCTTCACTCACGGCTTTTCACCCATCGACAGCCTTCAGCCGTCAGTTCGTATTGGTCGCCGCAGCGGGCGCAAGCTCCATCGCCGGGAAGAATTTCACCACAGCGGCACGCCCAGGCAGTTCGGCGCGCTGGGTTGCCCACCACCACGGCGTGCGAGGGCACATCTTTGGTCACCACGCTCCCAGCTCCGATGAGCGCATAGTCGCCGAGCGAGTGACCACATACAATCGTCGCGTTGGCGCCCACGGTGACGCCCTTGCCCACCGGCGTGGGCGCGAACTCGTCTTTGCGCTCGACGTGTGCCCGCGGCGTCAGGACATTTGTGAATACGCAGCTCGGTCCGAGGAAGACGTCATCTGCGAGCACGACGCCAGCATACACCGACACATTGTTCTGAATCTTGACGCCGTCACCAATCTCGACGCCAGGTCCTACGAAGACGTTCTGCCCCAAGACGCAACGTGCGCCAACGACCGAGCCGGCGGACACGTGCGTGAAATGCCAGACTCGCGTGCCGTTGCCGAGTCGCGCGCCGTCGTCGACGATCGCCGTTGCGTGAATGAACGGAGCGCTCATCAGCGTCCACCTCTGAGCTCTATGCGCGCGCCTCCCTGGGCTAGAGACACAGAGCCACCCTCGAGCGCCCGAACGACCTGAAGACCGCAGACTACGTCGGCGCTCGGGTAGAGCGCAGCCATCGACTCCCGAATCCCTTCTTGCCGATCGCAGATGTAGCGAAGATCGGGGTCCGGAATGGCCGCATAGTTGCGAACGTGGTTCTTGCCCCAGCCGCCTGCCCCCACGACGGCGATCCCGACTGCTTCTGATCGACTCACGCGACCCCCTGCTTCATCGGGTCAGCTTAGCAGGACGAGCGTCCTACTCCGAAACTTGTGCCGGAACGGCGGAGCGTCAGCGCAGCATCGCGCGGCATTCCGAGACGTATTGCCC
>JABDJF010000542.1 GCA_013002645.1 Myxococcales bacterium | reverse complement strand
CTTCGCTCTGGCGGATGCTGCCTTCGGTGGCAATGTCGAGATAGCCCTGGACGAGTAAGATGAACGACGACAGCTCGTCGGAGCTTTGAAGGAACACGTTCGAGTCGTAGCCGCCTCCGACCGCCAGACCGGGGTGCAGGACGAGCCGCCCGGCCTTGAACCCCGGGCCTTCCCGCCCTGCGCGTTCTGGATCAAAGACCTGCGCCGCGGCCGTCGCGCTCACCGACGCCGCGCCCACGACGGCTGCCAAAGCGAGAGCAAGCCCTAACTTCGAGCAACCGCGCATGATGCCTTGTTCCCCCCACCCATAAAAACACCGATCGGCTAGTTACGTCACTCCGCTGACCGGTGGCGGGATGAACGGGATCGGCCAGTCGAGCACGGGGACAATCACGGAAGGATCTTCGTCCGGGACGAACAGATCGACGTCTTCTCGGACCTGCGTCTCGCCGGTGTCGAAGAGGTCTTGCCCCACGCACTGGTTCGACGCCTGGGCCAAAGCCTTGAACTTCTGGGAGAGGACACCGATTACGGTGAACTCGTGGTTGCGGCTGCCGGAGTCGCCGGAGGCTATCGCTTCATCGAGGGCCGCCTGCCGGCGCTTCATGCTCTGTAGGCTGGCGTTGCACTGGTCGAGCTTGTCCTTGAGGCAGGTCGCTCGGATGATGTCTTTCTCACGTTTGGCGCTCTTGAGCGCTCTCGACTGTGCGGCGCAGCTCGCCGATGCGCCTGCCATCGCGCTGCGTGCGGCCTTGGCCTGTGCCGCTGGCGAGAGCGGTCGACCGTCGTCCGGGCCGCGTATCGGCTCGACCTGGATGACGTCGACGGTCGAGTCGCCCGCCTCCTGGGCGAAGGCATAGCCCAGGCTCCCTCCAACCAGCAGCGCGGCCAAAAACGCTTGTCCCGCGGTTCCCATCCGACTAAACATCAACGATCCCCTAAACTTGCGACGATTATACGCCGCGCAATTCCCGTGTCAACGTACACACAATACAGTTAAGCAAGAAATATGCACTCATGCCGAACTTAATTTTGAGGCTGGAAAACAAAGGGATAACGGAAGGTCACGCTGCCCCCGTCGGGTCCCGGATTGAAGCGAAAGCGGCTGATGGTCCGCATGACACAGTCAGCGACGGCGGGGCTGCCGGTCGTATTCTCGGTCGCCTTGGCATTGGTGACATTGCCACGCTCCTGGATGGTGAATGTCACGGTGACCTTGCCCGAAAGGCTCGGGTTCTTTCGCAGCTCGGACTCGTAGCAGCGCGTGATCGACTTGAGGCGCTGTTTGATCTGCCTTTGAACCAGCGCTTGATCGAAATCGCCGCTGCCGCCGATGTCGCCACCCCTGTTGAGGCCGACGTTGCCTCGGACTTGTCGCTCTTTGACCGCCTGTCCTTCCTTTGCGGCCTTTCCGGCGCCCTTGCCCTTCTTGAGCGAGCCGAGGCCGGCCTTCTGCCCGCTGCCCCCGCCGCTCCGCGTCCGAAGCGTGCCCGCCTCGCTCTTGGTCGCGACACCGACACCGGACGCCTGCGCGAGCACATCCGCTGCGTTGCCGGTGACCGCCCCGCCAGAGAGCACGTCACCAAGCGCGCCGTCCGAGCCTCCCAGCGCTCCTAATAGCATTGCCTCGGCCTGTGCGGCGGCCTCTGTTGCGATGCGCGCACGGCCCTCGGCGGTCGCGCCGCCCGGCTCTGCACCCACGGGCCCTCTTCCCTTGGCTTTCGTCGGCTTCTTATCGGGCGCTTTGCTGGCGGCTTTCTCTACTTCTTCCTCGCCCTCGCCTTCTTCGACGAGCTCTTCTTCGACGATGGGCGGTTCCATGGGGGCTTCGAAGATCAGGCGCGCCAGGTTTTCGGGCACCTCCTGGACGCCCTTGTCGACCTTCCAGTCGGCGTTCTCCATGTAGATGATGAAACCGAAGAAGAGCATGTACGAGAAGATCACCCAGGTGGTGAAGGTCCAGTCGATGTTCTTGACCAAGCCGCGCTGCACCGCCGCGGGTAGTTGGGGCTTCGGGGTGATCGGGGGGGCCGCGACGAACTCGAAGAAGACGGTGAAATCCCCAATCCTGATGTTGCCGCGCGACGTATCCGCGAGCTTGATCTGGTAGTGGGTACCCGCGTTGCGCGCGGCGCCGGTGTCGCGCAGGTGCTCGAGCTTCTGGACACCGCCGGGCAGTGCGATCTTGCCAGTCATCTCGCCCGTGAAGTTCAGGATGTAGTCGTCGCCAACCAGCTGAAAGAGCTCGAAGCGCGACTCGAGCTTCGGGGGCAGCGTGCCGGCACGGATGATGAGATGGTTCTTAGCCGCGGTACCGATCGACACGGTTTCCCGCCGTCGAACGATGCGTTCTTCGACGATCTTTTTATCTCGAAAGAGGCCGACGCGCAGGACTTTCGACCCCGCTGGCTTCGTCCGAACGGCCTGCATGGCCTGGGTCATCGCGCCGGGCCGGGTTCCCGGCCTTGGACTCTGCGGCTGGGCCATTAGAACGGCTCCTTTTGAACGCTGCGAACCACCTTGCGGAGAAAGCTCGTGCGCAGCTCGAGTACTTCGTAGCCGAGGTTGGAACGGTTCAGAATGTAAAACGCGTTTGGTTTCTGGACGCGGCCCTCGATGACGATCTCTTCGAGCTGGATGACTCGCGGCTGCCGCTTCTTGGCCCTCTGACCCAGCGCAAGGCTCGCCGTCAACGCGACGAGCATCAGGGCAAGCAAGATCGCCGAAGTTGCACGTTTCATGAGGCGCCTCCCTGTTCGCGTTCCTGCTGACGCCGCGCTCGCTTGATCATTCGGTCCAAGTCCCGGAGATACTCCTCCGATTGGTCGTCCTTGGCCAGTCTCGGCCCCATTTCGCTCCTGTATCGATTGAGCTCGTCGACGGCCTTTTCGTAAGCCGTAAGTGCGTCTAGGCCCGGAAAATCACCGGCCGCCGAAAGGAAGAGTAGGCCCAGGCCGTAGTGCGCTTCAGGGAGCTTCGGCTGTAACTCCAGGGCGCGCCGGTAAGCGCGCTGCGACTCCGTCCACTGCTCGGTGGCTCGGTACGCATCGCCGAGATTGACGTGTACCGCGGGAAGCGTCGGCACCAGCCGCTCCGCAGCCTGGAAGTGGGAGAGCGCGCCCGAATAGTTGCCGCCTGCCAGGAGCTGGATGCCGAGTGCCATTTGGGCTTCGGCATAGCTCGGGCGCAGCTGAACGGCACGCTCGTAGGCCGTCATCGCTTCGCGCAGGCGCCCCGGCTCGGTCTTGAGCCTTTCTCCGTCCAGGAAGTGGAGCTCGGCGACATTCGGATCGACCTGCAGGGCCTGATCGAGGATCGAATCGGCGAGCTCGTCGCGGCCTTGGGCGCGGCTTGCCTTGACCAGGGCGATCAGCGCCGGCACGAATCGCTCGTCGCACTTGAGCGCACGTCTCGCTGCCATCCAGGCCTCGTCGTAGCGCCTCGCCTCGACCAAGACCTCGGCGTAGAGCGCTTGCATCTCGAGATTGGAGCGATACCGATTGGCTAGGGGCTCGACGGTCGCGACTGCTGCTTGCACTTGGCCCCGACGGATTTGAATCGTCGAGATGCCCCGCGCCGCTGGTTCGTAGTCGGGCAGGATTCGAAGTGCCCGCTGGTATTCGTCGATGGCACCGCGCTCATTCCCGGCGCGGTCCGCGAGCACGCCGAGATTGTATCGAGCCGGGTAGGCGTTCGGGTCGCGTTTGAGCGCGGCTTGGAACTCCGCCTCCGCCCTTCCCGCATCGCCCGAAGCCGCCGCACTGACGCCAGCGACAAACGACTTCGTCGCCTTCGAAGACATCGTCGGCCGAGCCGGCCGGCGACACTGCTCGGCTTGCGTCGCGCCCCAAGGGCTTTCCTCGGTAGCTGTCGCCGTCCCGCCCGAGCCGTCTGGGCCGGGTTCGACCTCGGCGGCCGCGCCGCCGCTGGCGGGCACCTCACCGCCCGTGTCGGCCTCCAAGTCGACGGGCTCGGATGCCGACGAGCCCTTGCAGCCGTACGCGGCGAACTGTATCGCAGCGATCAGAATCGTGGCCTGTACCCCCGTGCGCATCAGTTGTTCTCCTTGCTGATAGCAGGTGGCGCGATTCCAGGTCGAATCTCGAGCGGCTTGCCCCGGGGCGAGCGCGTGAATTCGCCTGGGCTGTATCCCTGGAAGGTGGCATCGGCGGCCTGGGCTTCGGCGATGCACTCGGCGATACGCTCGTCGCCGTAGGCCTGGAGGCGGTCGATCGCGATTCGCGTGTAGTCGTCGTCGAAGCTGCCTGCGCGGCCCGCGCGTGCGGCCAGAGCGTAGCGCGCAACGGCGAAGCACTCGACCGGGCGAACCTGTGTGTCGAGCACCTGGCGAACCTTGTCCTCGAAGTCGAGCCGGTAGTCTTCGCGCTCGTATTCATCGGCCTTTCGGAGCACCCGCTGCAGGTCGCTTGGAATGACGACAGGAGTGTTGAGGATCGAACGCGCCAAGATTTCATAGGCGCGACCCTGGCGCACGTACGACGCGATCGTCCAGCGCGGGCGGCGGTAGGGGAACACTGGCTCGTAGGCGTTTGCGACCGACTGGGCCTGGGTGGCACCATTGCTCATCTGCTTGGTGATCGTACTGATGTAGGCTTCGACCGTCTTTGGCTTGCCCGGCTTGATTTGGAACTTCTCGAAGCTGGCGAGCTTGCCGTCCACCAGAATGAATCGCGCCTCGGCCGCGTAACCGGCCGCGATCGACCCGGCTGGCTGCCCGGTGCGCTGGAACCCCGTCGTCACGTCCTGCAGTGCAGCGCGGTAGTCGCCCATTCGGCCGCGCGCCTTCCAAGAC
>JABDJF010000470.1 GCA_013002645.1 Myxococcales bacterium | reverse complement strand
CTTCACGATACGCCGAGAGTATCCTCGCTCTGGTTGCTTGGCACGTCCGCGCGACGCCAGCGGGACGATGTTGCGGGGCAGACATGCCGAGGAAACGAAATAGAAATCACACTCCCCGTGTAAACCTGCTACTGCAGATGCGATGAAGATCGCGGTCGACCATCTGACCGAGTATCGGTACGAGCGTCCTGTGGGCTTTGGCGAGCACTCGCTGTATCTGCGACCGCGCGAAAGCCAGACGGTCCACGTTGCGTCGTTCGTGCTCGACTGCGCGCCCGATGCCAAAATCCGGTGGATGCGCGACTGCTTCAACAACGTCGTCGCCGTGGCGAGCTTCGGTCGAGCCGAGGCGTCCTTGCTCTCCTTTCACTGCCGGATGGCGTTCGACATCACGGAGGAGAATCCATTTGATTTCATCCTGGAGCCTCGCGCGCACGAGTTTCCGTTCGGCTATGACGATCGGGAGAAGAGCGCGCTGAGGCCTTACCTCGAGCCCGAAGAATCGGAGCGCTGGAAGATCTTGGATTGGGTCCGCGGCGCGCTGGGCCTCTCGGTGCAGGGCCGAGACACGATTTCGTTTCTCACGGACCTGAACCTCGCCATTCATCGGAACATCGCCTACCAGCGCCGCGACGAGGAAGGAACGCAAAGCGCGAACCAAACACTCGAGCTTGGCAGCGGGTCGTGTCGCGACATGGCCGAGCTTCTGGTCGCGACGAGCCGGCAGCTCGGTCTAGCGGCGCGGTTCGTGAGCGGGTACGTCTACGAGCCTCCGCCCTCGGATGGCACCGTGGGGTTCAATCGCGCCGCGGGCTCGATGCACGCCTGGGCCGAGGTCTATCTCCCGGGCGCCGGCTGGCGCGGTTACGATCCGACCAACGGGATTCTCACCGACCACCGCTTCTTGCCCTCGGCGGTGGCGAACCGGCCCGACTGGGTCAATCCGATCCAGGGGCGCTATTTTCATTCCGGCCAGGTCGCTTCCGAGATGAGCGTGAGCCTGACAGTCAGCGGCGCCGTGTGACCACTGGGGCGGACGAGCTGGCGCGCAGGGTCGAGAGCTTGATCGACGCGCAGGAGCTTTCGCTCACGATGGGAGGAGAGCCCACCTTCATCCCCGAGAATCCCGACGCGCCGGAATGGAACCAAGAGGCGCTCGGGCCGGAGAAGCTCGGCTACGCCAGGCGACTGGCCTCTCGCCTGCTCGACGAGCTTTACCGGGGCGGGCTGGTCATGCAGGTCTTCGGCAAGCGGTACCCGGGCGAACCGCTTCCGCGCTGGGTTGTCCTCACGCTTCATCGCAACGACGGAGTGCCCTTTTGGCGCCATCCCGAGGTCTTCCTGCAGGACGGTGCGGCCGGTTCGAACCGTGCCGAAGACGGGCGGCGATTCATGGAGGCGCTCGCAGACGAGCTGGGGCTTGGAGGCTGCGCCATACCTTGTGTCGAAGAGGACGCGCTCGAATTCCCTCACGGCTGGGCGTTACCGCTCGACTGGTCCGATGACGGCTGGGCATCCGATGACTGGCCGTTTTCGGCGACGGACCCGATCGTCGCCGTGTCCGGGAAGAGCCCGCTCGGCCTGCGCTTGCCGATGGGCGAGCTCGAGGAGCGTCATCTCCGACGCGCGCTCACCGTGGAGGTCCGTGACGGTGAGCTGCACGTCTTCATTCCGCCGCTGGAGCTCGAGGCGTTTGCAGAACTGGTCGAGGGCCTCGAACGTGTTGCGGTGAGTACCGAAACCCAGGCGCTGGTGATCTGCGGGTACCGGCCTAGCGGCGCATCGGCGGTCACGGCGCTCGGGCTTGCGGCGGACCCGGGCGTGCTCGAAGTGAACCTGCCGCCGACGGGCTCTTGGCGGGAATACGATGAGATCCTCCGGCGGGTAACGCGCGCCGCGGCCGAGGAGGGGCTCTACACCCTGCGCCATCATCTCAACGGCCAAGTTCAGGGGACAGGAGGCGGCGCCCACGTGCTCTTCGGGGGGCCAAGCCTCGACGAGAACCCCTTCTTTCAGCGTCCCGATCTCATCGCGAGCATCATCCGCTATTGGCAACGGCACCCTGCGCTTTCGTATTTTTTCTCCGGTCAATATGTCGGCCCAGGGTCGCAGGCCCCGCGCGCGGACGAGACTTTGGCCGGCAAGCTCTACGAGCTCGAAACGGCCTGCATGGGGATCGACTCGCTCGAGGGGCCTCCGGACCGTAGTTTCTTCGACCGGCTGTTTCGCAACTTGATGACCGACAGCGGCGGCAACACCCACCGGGCGGAGATCTGCGTCGACAAGCTCTGGAACTTCGACTCGCCGACGGGCCTTCAGGGTTTGATCGAGCTTCGCGCGTTTGCGACCATGCCCCAGGTCGAGCAGCAGTCGCTCGCAGCGCTGTTCGTTCGCGCGATCCTCGCAATGCTGGCGACCAGGCCTTGCACCGAGCCTCTCGTTCGCTGGGATGCGGCGCTTCATGATGCGTACATGCTTCCGACTCTCCTATTGCAGGACCTACGAGCGATTTGCGCGGACCTGGCGGCCGTCGGCCTCGAGTTTGATCCGAGTTGGCTGCAGCCACTGTTCGAGCAACGCTTCCCCGTGCTTGGACGCCTCGGGCTCGAGGGTGGCGAAGTGCTCGTCCGGCAGGCGCT
>JABDJF010000459.1 GCA_013002645.1 Myxococcales bacterium | reverse complement strand
GTGGCTCGGGTTCTCTCTGCGCTCCATGCGGATCGCCTCCTGCTTGCAAGTCGTGGCGCAAACGCCACAGCCGATGCAGAGCTCTGAGTCGAAAACGGCGCGCAGCTCGTTCTTGCGGTGCCCTCCGGCGCGCGCCGGGGCCATCGTGATCGCCGCGACCGGACACGCCCGAGAGCATCGCGAGCAGCCTTTACAGTCGTCGGGGTGATACGCGGGCTCGAAGCCGCTCGGGTTGACGGCCTTGAGCCCGAAGTCGTTGATGCTCGAAAGCTGCCCGCAGCAGCACGCGCAGCAGTTGCACACATAGGCGGGCTCGTTCTTCACGTTGTCGGCAATCTGGACCAGTCCGAGCTTCCGCGCCGTTTTCACGATGCTCAGCGCCTCTTGCTTCTTGATAGGACGGCCGAAGCCACGGCCAATGACGAATTTTGCGCCACCATTGAGCGACAGACAGATCTCCTGGGGAACGTCGCACGCCTTGCCCAAATGCTCGGCCTTGTGCCGGCAGTAGCAGTGCGAGACGGCGATCTGCTCGGATTCTTCGATGAGCCTGGTCGTGCGCTCCCAGTCCAGCACTTCGGGAATGCCGTCGGCGAGGCCGTCCTCGTGCACCATGGAGCGCCCGACGACCGTGTCATTGCCGAATACCTCACGCGCAAAGGTGTCGTCGCCGTGCATGTAGGCGTCCATCGCTTTTGCGACGGCCAACTTGTCGAACATGTCGTGCGCGCGCATCATCGAGAACTCGAAGAAGCCAACGACGGGCGGTGCAAGGAGGTACTTGGCCTCGCCGGTCTTCGGGCTGACGAGGTCCATGATCAAGCCCTTGTCACAGAGCGGCTCTAGTTTCTTCTTGAGCTCTTCTTCCGGCATGTCGTAGCGCCGGGCCAAGCGGCGGAGCGATGTGGGCACCATCGGCATCCGCGACGCCAGCTGGGCCTCCGCCGGCGTGTACATGAGCTCGAGCAGCTCACGCCAGCCTTCGAGGGCGCGCTGATCCTCCGGCCTCGGCATGGCAACCGTGTGGTGGTCGAGGCGGTCCATCAACGCCCGATACTCCTGCTTGAGTTGGCCCATGTGTCCCATGGCGCACCTCCACCAACGGTTGCATGCGAACCTCGTACCATCGTTTGGCGTCGGCGGATTTGGCACAACCCAGCAAAATCGGGCGCCCTCGTGCCCGGCAATCCCCGCAACCGCGAATAATCTGCGTGAGAGCCGCACTTCGCGCGCTGGCCGCGTGGAGCCATCGATGCAGAAAATAGCTATTGACGAATCGTCAATAATAGCCATACTCCGTCATGATGGACCTTGGCCCCAGGCGGATGACGACCGAAGCTCGACGTGCGCAGCTATTGGCGTTTGGCCGGCAGCATTTCGCCGAACATGGCTATGAAGCCTTGCCGATGGACGCGATTGCCGAACGCGCGGGCGTCTCCAAGGGGCTCCTCTATCACTATTTCGGAAACCAGCGCGGCTTCTACATGGAGACCGTCCGCGCCGTGACGGATGAAGTCATCGCGATCACCGAGCCACCCGCCGATCAACCGTTTGAACAAGCGTTCCGAGTGATGGTGACCCGCTTCGTCGGCTACGTGCAGGAACATGGCGCGATCTACAACGCGCTCGTCCGGGGAGGTCTTGGTTCCGATATCGAGGTGAACGAGCTCATCGATCGCGTGCGGACGACGACGACGAGCCGGATCCTCGAACGTCTACGCGTCCGTCAGCCCTCCGCCTTGTCAGAGATCGCCATCTATGGATGGGTGGGCCTCATCGAAAACGGCTGCGCCGAGTGGACTGTTACCGGCGGCGCTTCTCCTAGTCAGCTGATCGATTTCTTCATCTCTGCTTTTGAGCCCGTGCTCGAGGTGCTGCAGAGCGAACAGTGCTCATGAAAGGTTAGGACCATGACTCGACCCGATCGAAACACGGACGGCATCATCCAGGATCGCGGCCCCATGAATTACGAACTATCGGACACGCAGCTGAACAGTCTCGCGAAGGACCTGGACGGTCTCTACGACGAAACCCAAAAGAAGATGGGTCAACAAGATCTGGATTACGTCCGAAACGTCAAACGATACTCAGAAGCGATCAAGCGACGAAGCTTTGAGCTGTTCAATCATCCCGACACGGACGGCGCGTTTCAAAAAGCGATCGTCTTGCGCGGGCTGCATGTCCTGATCGAGTTCTCGGTGGGTCACGTGATTCTCCACGGCGCCTATGACCACATCGAGGGCGCCAACGAATTCCATTCGTCAGTTTACAAGTGGGACTTCGTCATTGACACCGATGACTGGAAGACCATGCACCATCAGGGCCATCACCCTTACACGAATATCAAGGGGCAGGACCATGACATTGGTTACGGCCTCTTGCGCATCGACGCCCGTCAGGACTGGTGGGGCCACAACCTGGTTCAGATGCTGACCTTTCCCGCTCTTCTCGCGTCGCATTCCCTCTACTTCGCGCTCTACACCTCATATTCCGCGCGAGCCATCGAGGGACGCAAACAGTACGCACCCGGAAACTACAAGAACGCCTTCGAGCTCTTGGCCAAGGCCTATGTGAAGAATGTCATTACGGAACCGGCCAAGAT
>JABDJF010000433.1 GCA_013002645.1 Myxococcales bacterium | reverse complement strand
AAGTCAGGGCCGGATTGTTCCTGATGGGCCTATCGGTGCAAGCGAAAAAATGAGGGCTACTCAGGAATCGGAGCGCCGCTCCAGTTAATAAGGCCTTTAGGGTGATGGGGGTGATGGTTCGGCAACGAAATACGAGCCGAGCGGGATGAACATTTCGTCGTCGGTGGTCACTCCGCCGTACAGCGGACAGGCGTCGCAGACGCCACCGCCACCGCAAACCGAGTCGTCGCCGTCGCAGGCGGTGCCCTGGTTATCGCCGCCGAGACAGGCGCGCTGGGACGCGCTGCAACCGCAGTTCGCGAAAAAGAAAGAACAGGTCGGTGTATTCGGCTTGGTGGACTCCCGCTTGACCTCGAGCGGATTGTCGGCGCCGTTGTCGTAGACAGCGCAAGCCTTGAGCGTGCGGTCCGCCTCGGCTGCAGAAGAGAAATCGCTGGGGGGTTCGTAGTACCTGTAGAGCGGGTCATCGTAGAGCCGGCTCTCGTAGTCGGCGGCGCTCGTTGGAGCGGTACAGCCCGCGGTGGCTGCGCATGGTTGATTCGGCGGCAACCAGATCCGAAAGAGCTCGCCGCGCTTGTGCATGTGCGAGCTCAGCGACATGAGCTGCGCATAGCGAGGGAGCGTCCAAGTCATGCAAATCTCTCGCTTCTCGAAGGGCGTCACGGTGCTCATATCAAAGATGTTGTCGGCTTCGAAAATCTGCTCACGAATGAACACGCGGTCGGCCTCCGGCGCAAACGTCAGGTTCACCCATTGTTCGATCGACGAGGCCTTTTTGGTGAGGTTGAACCCGTGGCTGTTCCAGGAGACGAAGCCCTGGAGCGGCAAGATCGAGTAGACGCCAGGCGGAGGCACGTCGATCGAAGTCGACTCCTGAGCTCCGCCAAGCGCAATCAACTCGTCTCCGCCCGGGCCGCCGAGGCCACCGCCCAAACCGAAGTCCTCTGGAGCGAACAGGTATCCCACGCAGGCGACGGAGGTACCGCCGGTGTCGTGCACTGGCTGCGCTCGCCGCAGGCATCGGACGCGGTCGGATCGCAGGTTTCACCGGCCCGCTCGCCGCCGAGGCATGTCCACGGGCCCCAGTCGCCGCCGTTCGGGTCTGACTCGGGCGTATAGACGTTGATGATGCTGTGGTGGGACTGTCCGTCCTGAGCAAGCTCGTTACGGCCGAAGGCAAAGCACTTGCGTCCCTCTCCGAACTCGTCGCAGTCGACTTGGTATTCGGGCGGCACCATGTCGGTGAAGTCGTAGTACGACGCGAAGCAGACCTCGTCTTCAGCCTCGCCATCGAGGTCCCAGCCCCCCGCGTAGAACTGCACGCCTTCATCCGGCGCGGGGGCGGGAAGGGGGTTGATCTTGTTGGGATCGGGCTCGAAGCTGCCCGCGCAACCCAGCAGCTCCAGCGTCCCGCCGACAATCGAATCCGACGGGGCGCCCGCACGCATCCAAAGCCGCATCGCCGCGAGCTCGTCGACGCTGAGCGGCTCGGAATCGATGGGCATCGCCTGGCCGAGCCCGCCGAGGTCCGTCCCTTCCGTGCCCGCCTCGAGCTTCAGGTAGAGCAGGCTGAGCTCTTGGTCGCCGGGGAAGACCCGGTCGATCGATGGGTCGACGGTGCTCGGCTGGCGCACCAAGGCGTCAAACGACGCGGTCGCGCGAAGGTCGAGACCACCGAGCGCCGCCTCGCCGTGACAGGCACTCGCCGTGCAGCCCTTGGCCTCGAAGATGGTCGCTTGGATCGCCTCGTAGGTGCTTGCGTAGTTGCAGTCTTTGAGCGTCGTGCCGCTGGTGGATTCGGAGCCACAAGCGGCTAGCGCGACTGAAAAAATGACGGTGAAGGCAAATAAGGAGGAGCTGGGGTTCGGCATTAATCTCATCGTCGGGCTGGGGTGGGTCTGGAGCTGGAAGACGAAAGGTCAACTGACTCTTGTTTAATTGACGGAGAGAGCTGATTGGCGCAAGCCTTGCGCCCCCCGGGAGGGAGCCGCCATGTCGCTCGAAACCCTGTTCAAATTCGCGAATTACTCGGTCATTCCATTCTGGTTGCTCCTGATTTTGGCGCCAAGATGGTCCTGGACGGCCCGATTGGTCCATGGCCCGGTGCTGCTTCTGCTTCTGACGCCCATCTACGCCTACATGCTCTTCGGCTACGGAGCGGCGCCTGAAGGCATGAACCTGCGCTCGCTCTACGGCGTGATGGTGGGCTTCTCAGCGCCGCATATCGTCGTCGCCGGCTGGATTCACTATCTGATCTTCGACTTGTTCGTAGGCGCCTGGGAGGCTCGCGACGCCCAGCGGCGTGGGGTTCCTCACCTGCTCGTCATCCCGTGCCTCATCGCGACCTTGATGGTCGGGCCCGTCGGGCTCGCGTTCTACGTGATCATGCGCTTCTTCCACCAAAGAGCCCTGGAGTACGACGAGGCGGGGACCCTCTGAGGCCCGGTCAACTGCAAGCCAGCAAGGCGGATCCGGGTCCAGAATTAGATGGGGCCAGCGCCATCTTAGGCGCCGGCCCTCGTTGATCCGGACTCCCACCAAGGGGGGGAGCTCGCCTAAGGGCTAACTCGCCCGCACCTCCGGTGCGAGTCCGATTCTAGAATTGCTGTCCATATGCGCATTCCTCCCCCGGCGATGCCGGCGCTCTTGGGTCTCTGAGCACCATGCCCAGACCACGCGGAGCGTTCCTTGGTGGTTGGACCCACGGATATCGAGGGCCAATTCACGGCAGCGAGTCTCCTTTCGGAGTTCGCACCAGTGCGGGGCAATCTACCCAACCGCCGCCCGCGATGAGTGGCATCGCAAAAAGGGGAACCCTCTTTCGGGCAACGCCACTCACAGCCTCAAGATAGTCCCTTCCCCCGATCGCGCCAAGTCCAGAACCGGTTCAGAGGAGAAATTCGTCTCCGAGCTGCAGTATCTGAAGATTTCGGCCGCGAATCGCTGCGAGCTCTCGAAGCACCCTGGCTTCGAACGTCGGCTTGATGTGATAGAGCAGGATCGGAAGCGCATCGCTCTGAGTGAGCTTGTCGAGCTCGGACGAGAGCATGTCCGGGGTGAGATGCCGAGACGCCCAGGCGAGGTCGGTTTCGTCGTTTGGAAACGATACTTCCATCATCAGCGCTTGAAGATCATCGAGCGCGTTGATCTGTGTCCAGAGATCTTCGGTCGGCCCGGTGTCTCCACCGTAGACGAGACTCTTGCCGTTCCGACGAATGATGAACGCGGAGGTGTCGACCGTGTGGTTCACCAGCACGGGGGTCACCTCGTAACCGTCGACGTCGGATGCTTGGTTTGCCTGCACCTCGACGTAGCGGACGGTCGGCCCGTCTTTGGCGTCGATCCGCGTGAAGTCCGGCCAAATCACGTCGTTGAAGAAGTGCTTTCGCAGCGCTTCGATGGTTTCCGGGATCCCAACGATTTCCAGCGTCGAACCGCCCTGCTGGCAGCGGTTATCCGCGAGCGTCGCGAGGTCGCGAACGTGGTCCATGTGTGGGTGACTCACCAGGACCGAGCGAATGCGCTCCTGCTCGCGGAGCGAAAGAGAGCTCGTGATGGCGCCCGCGTCGATCGCGACGCTGTCGCCAACCAAGAAGCTCGACGTACGATGCTTGGGTGTTTCGCCACCATGACAACCGAGCACCCGGAGCTGCATCAGGAAGCCCCCGAATTTCGGATGAAGTCGAGAAATTCGTTGAGCCGCTTCGCTTCCTTGATGAGGACGAAGCCTCCGGAGACCTCGACGACGCCGACACGGCGGAGCCGCCTGAGAGCGATACGGACTTCGCTCTCGTCGTCACCAAGCGCCAGCGCCAGGTCCGCCTCGGTGACGTCGGGCGCGGCGGAGCCGTTGGCCTGCTCGAGGATTCGCTGGAGCTCGAGGATGACGCGCGCAGTCATGTCGTCCTCGAGAAGAAGATCGATGAAGCGGTTCGCGTTCTCGATGCGCTCCGCGAGATGCCGAATCAGACGAATCGCGACCTCGCCGTTCTGGGCGACCATTTCTTCGAGCTTGGCGGCAGGAACTTTCAACAGGTCCGCCTCTTCGAGCACCTCGGCCGTTGCCGTCCGAGCACGACCCATGACCACGGCTATTTCTCCGAAAAACTCGCCGGGACCGAGTGTGGTCACCACCCGCTGCCGGCCGTGCGACTCTTTGAGGACACGGACCTTTCCGGCGCGAATGACGTACAT
>JABDJF010000409.1 GCA_013002645.1 Myxococcales bacterium | reverse complement strand
CCGGGTCCTGACGCAGAAAGCTCCTCATCCCTGACGCAAAAGTCAGGCCGATTTTGGGCTGAACCTGCATCTGGCCGATGCCGCGAAGCTCGTATTCGACCGGGTCCTCCGCCGTCAGGATGTTCTTTTCCGGCGTATTGATCTTGTTCAGGCAGGCATACAGAGTGGTCGTCTTACCGGACCCCGTAGGTCCGGTGACCAAGATGATGCCGTTCGGGCGCCTGATGAGACCCTCTAGTTGGTCGAGCTCGCGGCGTGCAAAACCCAGGTCGATGAGATTCAGCAGGACTTGTTCTTTGTCGAGCAAGCGCATGACGACGCGCTCGCCCTTCGCGGTTGGAATCGTCGACACACGAACATCGACAACCTTGCCCGCAATCTTTTTCGTGATGCGCCCGTCTTGCGGCAGGCGGCGTTCGGCGATGTTGAGGCCCGCCTCGATCTTGACGCGGCTCACAATCGAAGAAAGGAAACCGCGATTTGCTTCCTTGCGAGGAATCAGCCGGCCATCGACGCGGTACCGAACGATGACTTTTTCATCGGTAGGCTCGATGTGAATGTCAGACGCTCTCTCCTTGACGGCCGTGTAAAAAAGGTTGTTCACCCAGCGAATCACCGGCGCTTCGTCGGTCATGTCGATCAGGTCGCGAAGCTCCTCTACCTCTTCGCCTTCTTTTGCTTCGGCGAGCGCCGTTTCGTCTTTTCGCTCGTAGACCCGGTTGATCGCGTCATCGATGCTCTCCTCCGACGCAGCGACCGGGATGATGGTCTTCCCGAGCAGAATACGGAGGTCGTCGATGGGGAAAGGGTCTAACGGATTGGCAACGGCAACGCGTACGCTGTCATCCGTCTCAGTCAGGGGCAGCACGTGGTTCTGTCGCGCGAAATTGATCGGGACTGCGTCGATCAGGTCTTCCGGGATTAGCTCCGTAGCGAGCTTCTCCACGAACTCCATGCCCACCTCGTCTGCCAAGGCGCGCACGAGCTTCACCTCCTCGACGACGTGGGTTGCAACCAAGAGGTCAGTGAGCTCGAGGGATCGGTCCGCCGCCGTTTGCAGGGCGGGCTCCAGTTTGTCCGGTTCGAGTGCACCACGCCGAACGAGAATTTCACCGATGTATCGCTGCTCGAAACTCATTGCCGGCTACCGTTCGATTCTTCTTTTGGTAGCTGCGGCGCGTCTTCGGGCACCCCTTGACTCGGACTCGCAGCAGGCTCGCTGCTGTCTTCGGTTTCTTTCGGGCCCGAAGCCGGCTCGATGATCTCATCGAGCCCGGCGGTCTCCGCCGCTTCGTTGGCTTCTTCAGGGACCTCAGGCTCCGGTGGAGATTCTGGCTCCGCCCCGTGCGGACTCTCGATCGGTGGAGGAGGTGCCCCGCCTCCTTCTTGCTCGTCTGCGGCGGTCGGCGGGATCGCCTCGATTCGATCGGGCTCGGGCTTCTCTAGCGATTCGATCCCGTTGGGGCCGATCACGTAGGTGTCTTCTGCCGCGGCCGCCGAGGCGACGTACGGACCGATCGGCGCGCGCGGTACGTGGTCGGGCGGAGGCTCGAGCTCTGCAGCCCGGGCCAGCCTCATCTCTTCTTCCACGCCGTCGATCTCGTTCACGATTTCCGCGACGAGCCCGCGCGTGCGGGTGTAGTCGATGTGCGGTTCGAACTTGTCCTCGCCGAACACGAAGTAACGGTCGATCATCTGTTGCCGCTCTTGCATCTTGCGTTCGAAGATCTCCCGGAGGTCGCCCGGGTCGCGGATGATGTACGGCGTGAGAATGAGCAGCAGATTGGTTTTGCGCTTGTTCTTGCTGGTCTTGCGGAAGAGAGCGCCCAAGATCGGGATGTCGCCGAGGACGGGAACCTTATCTTCGCTGTTTTGAATCGCGTCACGCATCAGACCGCCGATGACGATCGTTTGCTGGTCCCGAACCATCACTTCGGTTCGCGCGGTACGACGATTGATCGAGACGACACCGAGCGTACCGGACGTCGCACCCTGTTCCGAGATCTCTTCTTCGATCTCCATCCGGACCTCGTTGTTCTCGTTGATGTGCGGCACGACCCGGATCGTGGTGCCGACGTCCTGACGGGCGACGCTTCCAAGCCCACCGGCCAGCCCGGCCAGGTTGCCTAGATCCTGTCCGCCTGAGGAGGCTTGGGCCAAGGCGCCCAGGCTGCCCGCGCCGGCGAAGGTGCCCGGGGCGACGCCGTTGGTCTGCAGCGGGATATTTTCTCCAACGCTGATCTCCGCTTCGGTGTTGTCGATCGCAATGATGTGCGGTGTCGAAAGCACATCGGCGTCGCCAGACTTTGCGAGCGCGGTCACCACGACGCCAAAGCCTGGCACCGAGAACCCGACGAGCTGCTGTGAGTTCTCGATCGTCGGTCCACGCACGCCGAGCGCCAAGCCACTGAGGTCGTTCTGAGTGATGTCGATGGACGACGGTGCGTTGAATCCGAACAGCGACAGTGAGCCATCGGTCGGGAAGTCACCCGCGCCTCCGTGAAACGCGAAACCGAGGTCGGACGATCGTTCGATTCCGAGCTCCATGATGACCGCTTCGATGAAGACCTGCTTTCGCGGCGCATCGAGTCGCTCGATCACCCGCTTGAGCGCCGTGTAGTCGTGAAGAGAGGCCGTGATGAGCAGTGCGTTCGACTGCTCGTACGCGGTCACCGCGATCTGTCCCTCGAAGAGCGATGTCGCCCGGGTCGACGCCGCCGCGGCCCGCTGAGCAGCGCCGCGGCCGGCAGCGGTCTGCCGCGGGCTGGATGATGCGCCAACGAGTGCCGTCAGCGCCGCCGCGATGTCTGTTGCAGCACCGTGCTGAACGTAGTGGACGTGAATTCGACCCTCGCCTTCGAGCGCCACATCGAGCTGCCGAATCATCTCGAGGATGCGCAGATAGGCGCGCTCGGTCGCAATGATGATGAGGGAGTTCGTTCGCTCATCCGCGATGATGTTTCGGATGGTCGGCTGGGACGACGAGCCGCCGAGCACTGCAGGCGCCTCCTTCTTCTTCTTCGCCGCAGTTCTTGCCGCCGGCTTCGTCGGTGCGCTGGCTTCGGTGTCGGCCGCGAAGATTTCGAGCAACCTCGCAGCGAGGTCCGCCGCGTTCGCAAAGTGAATCGGTTCGATCCAGGTCTGTGTTCCGCTTCTCGGCAGGTCGATCGCTGCGATCAGACGAAGCATGCGCCGGATCTGGGCCCCGGTGTCGGTGAGGATCAGCATGTTGGTCGGCGCGTACGACGTGATGTTCGCAGTGCGGGAAGCGAAGCGCGCGAGCAGGGTCGTGACGTCTTCAGCCGAGAGGTGATCCAGATGATGGATTCGCGTGACGTAGCGGTCGGTCGAAGGAACGGCGCTTCCGTCTTCATACATCGGGATGGTTTGGCGCTCGATCTGCTGTGCTTCGACGATCTTCAGATACCGACCCGCCGGCACGATCGTGAAGCCGTTCACCTCGAGAACGGACAAGAACGCTTGATAGGCTTCTGCCACCGTCACCTTCGTGGGGGCGAACACGGTTGCTTTGATCGCGCGGAGCTTCGTCGGGAGAATGAAGCGACGGCCCGTCATGTTCGAGATCAAGCGGACCAAGTCCGGGAGCTCGGCGTCCTCGAGATTGAACGTCACCCTAGTGCGTGGCGACATCGCCTTGAACTCGACTCCTGTTTCGAATTGCGGAAGCTCGTTTTCGAGCTCGGGATCTTCTTCGACCTTGGGCTCGGGCTTTGCCTTGGGGCCAGGTCCGGGGGTGGCGTTGGAATCGGCCTTCGGTGCCGCGGCTGCTGGCGCCGGTCGCAGCGGCACGAGTGGAGAGGGAATTCGGCTAGGCGGCTTGGCTGGCTTGGCTTCGTTTTGTTGGGCCACCGCACCGTGTCCCGTGCTCAACAAAAGCGAGCCAACGAGCAAGCAAATGAGCTGTTTTCTAGAAGTCACGATTCATTCCCCGCCTGAATTTCCAACATGGCGTGTCATTCGATGTTGTAGTCAATGGTGGTTTCTTTGTTCTGCCGTTTGATCGCGAGCGTGAGCTTGTCGGCGCTTCGCAATCGAGAATACGCTTCGAGCGCCGTGTCCGGGCTCGTCATGTCGAACCCGTTGATCGTTCGCAGCATGTCGCCGTTTCGAACTCCGAGACGGCCGAGCAGGCTGTTGCGGCGAATCCCGTAGAGCTTCACGCCGACCACGCGTCCGTTCTCTTCGTGCGGAATCACACGAGCCGACTTCATCAGACTTCCCTGATTTGCCAAGACTTTGTCGACCAAGCCTCGCTGGATGTTGAATTGGGTGTCGCTGATCTTTTCGATGCCTTCGGTCAGCTCTTGATCGCTCAGTCCAGCGTTTCTGTCGCTGCCTGGCTTGGCGGCCTTGGGCTTCTGCGCGATCGGTGCTCGAGGTCCTGCCGACTCTTCTTCTTCGAACATCAGCAGTTGGCATACCCCCGTCGAGCCACTCATCACGACGCTCGAAGAGTGAACCGCGAGCACCCGGGAACCGTCCACCTCCGAGCCCTCGCGGTAGAGCATGGTTTTGCCGTCGCTCGCACCGGCGATTGCAGCAAACGACCAGTCCGGGGCGACTGGACTGACCACCGAGCCGACGAGCCGCAGCTTGCCGGTGCATGTCGGGGCTGGCCGGTTTGGGTCCCAGTCGTCGACGGGCTGCCCGTCTTCACCAAGCGGAATCTCTGGGAGCGGTTCCGCGGTGAGGTCGCCGCGCGCCGAATCGAAGATGTTCCTTCGGAGGATCGTCGCGGGATCGTGCTTGCCTAGGAACGGCGGCAGGGTCGGCGTGAAACGTGGCGCGCGCGGCTTCGCGGCAGCGCTATCGGGCGTGAGCAACTCGGCCGCCAGCACCCGTGTCGTCCCCTGGGCCAGGAACAAAGCGCACAGGGCCAGCGTTACGAGAACAATCGCAACCGAGAATCGCCGTTGTCGTGAAGTGGCCACGGCTGTTTGATAGAGCAACCACCGTGCCGAATCAGAACCGATGAAACTCCAATGATTTCCTGCCTAGGGACTGGATCCTCGCCCAGGCTCCTGGACAACGTGGCGGGCCATAACAGCTGCGATTGACAAAATGACACCCGGAGCGGCGCGACCGTTCAGGTGGCCTCGTCGCCCTTCTCGGCCCCGAGCTTGCGATAAATGGTCCGGGCTGAAATTCCGAGGAGCTGTGCGGCGAGCTGTTTGTCTCCGGACGTGTGCTTCAGGGTGCCATGAATCACACTTCGCTCGACCTCGCTCAGCGCGGTCCCGACCGGGAACGTGAACGCATCGAACTGCGGCTCCGCCCGCGCGACGGGATCTGGGAGGTCGGCGAGCTTGATGACGCCGCTCTTGTTTAGAACCACGGCGCGTTCGATCACGTTCTGGAGCTCGCGCACATTCCCCGGCCAGTCGTATGCGACCAGCTGCTGGAGCGCATCGCGGTCCACCGCCAAGGGCTCCTTGTCGTTCTTCGCGCAATAGGTCGCTACGAAATGCTCCGTCAGTAGTGGAATGTCGTCACGCCTGGCGCGAAGCGGAGGGCTCGTGAGGGCGATGACGTTGAGCCGGTAGTACAGGTCTTCGCGGAACTCCCCCGCTTCGACCGCGGCATGGAGGTCACGGTTCGTCGCCGCGATCAGGCGGAAGTCGGCTTTCTTGGTCTGTCCACCGACGGGTTGGTACTCGCCTTCTTGGAGAACGCGCAGCAGTTTTACTTGCACCGCGGCCGACAGTTCGCCGATTTCATCCAAGAACAGCGTCCCGCCTTGCGCTTCCGCGATGCGACCGCCGCGGCGCGCAACCGCGCCCGTAAAAGCCCCCTTTTCATGGCCGAAAAGCTCCGACTCGACGATTGTTTCAGGAAGGGCGGAGAGGTTGACGCCGACGAACTGCTTCCTTCCGCTGCGCTCGTGAATGTGACGCGCGAGTAACTCCTTCCCGGTCCCGCTCTCCCCGAGAATCAACACGTTCGCCGAGGACGGTGCCGCCTGCGTGGCGATCTCGAGAGCGCTCCGAAGCGACGCTGCCGAGCCGACGATGCTCCGGTCGCTGAGCTGCGAAAGCTGTTGTCGAAGATCCTTGTTCTCGACGACGAGCTGCTGCCGCTCTGCTGCCTTGCGAACCGTCTTCACCATCTGAAGCCGCTTCAGTGGCTTTTCGACGAAATCGTATGCGCCTGCGCGCATGGCTTCGACCGCTTTTTCGACGGTGCCGAACGCGGTCATCAGAACGACCTCGGCGTCGGGGACGACCGTCTTCAAAGCCTTGACCAACTCGATGCCGTTCATGCCGGGCATCATCAAGTCACTGACCACCACGTTGACCGGATGGTGACGGCACAGGTCGAGCGCCTTCTTCCCGCTCGTTGCCGTGAGGACGTCGAACCCTTCCCGCTCGAAGATGCGGCGAAGGGAGTCGACGTTCGGCGCCTCGTCGTCGACGACGAGGACCGAGATCTCGGTTGAATCGGCCATTTGAGACTCTCTGGCAGGCAGTGTTGACACTATGTCACGCGATGACAAGTCGTCCAAATCTTCTGATGCTGTGTAAGTAGCTCTAATCACTTGCATTATCTCCGGGCGAGTCGGTGGTTGTGCACCGTCACCCAGCGAGAGAGATGCAAGCTACGGGCCAGCTCAGAAGAGGAGGGGAAGCTGGGGGCCCTGGCGCGGCTCATGGCGCTTGGCGGGCTCCGGCGCCTCGCCGGTGAGGTGCTCCAGGCCCAGTCGGTCGCAGTGCACCGAAAACAGCTTCTCGATCATGGCCCAACGCGGCCCATGCCCGACCATGCGAGCGCCAAAGCGCGCATCGCTCTCTCGACCGCGGCGCATGTCGCGAACCGCGCTCATGATCTTGGTGTGCCGCAGCGGAAAGGCGTCGGCCACCCTCGCCGAGAAGACGGGGCCGACCTCCATCGGTAGCCGCAAGAGAATCTTGAACGCGCTGGATGCACCGGCGTCTCTGGCGCGCGTCAATATCTCCGGGATCTGATCGTCGTTGAGGCCCGGGATGATCGGAGCGACCGCCACGGCTGTATCGAGCCCGGCTTCTGATAGTATTCGGAGCGTCTCGAAGCGCTTGCTCGGTGGGCTTGCAAACGGTTCGATCGCTCGCGCGTGCTCATCGTTGGCAAAAGGAATGCTGAGCGTGACGCGGCAAGCCGAGCTGCGGTGCAAGGTCTGCAAGACATCGACGTCGCGCCGCACGAGCTTGCCCTTCGTGATGATCGTCACGGGGGTTTGGTACGCCGCGCAGACTTCCAGGCAGCGACGGGTGAGCTGATAGTGCGCTTCAATCGGTTGGTAGCAGTCGGTGTTTCCGGAAAACGCAATCAGCTCTTGCTTCCAAGACTTCTTGCGGAGCCGCGCCTGCAACCGATCCGCGACATTGACCTTCACGACGATCTGCCGCTCGAAGTCCGTGCCCGCGCCGAAGCCGAGATATGGGTGTGTCGCGCGCGCGTAGCAATACGCGCAGCCGTGAAAACAGCCGCGATAAGGATTCACGCTCCAGCGAAACCCAACGTCCGGGCTCTTGTTCTCGGAGAGGGCGCTCTTCGCAACCTCTTCGTGAACCCGAAGATCTGCAGGCGGAGGCTCGCCTTCCCAATCGATATGGGCTTCTTCAAAGCGATTGGGTGGATTGTCGGATGGACGGGGCACTGAACACGAGAACAGTATCGCGTCGACCTCGGCCTGGCAATCCCAGAAGGAGGCCTGGCGCCGGGATCTAATCTGCGTACGGGATTGCCTCGCACGCTTCGTGGGCTCCCTGCCACCTCATCAAGGTCGTCTCCGGTCTCCCATCGTCGTCGTAGGCGATCACCGCATAGGTCAAGCCGCTGTCTTGGCCCAGGTACTGAAGGTCCAGGTTGATCATCTTCACCCAGGTTCCCGTATTCACCAGGATGCGGTCGTTCGGGAGTTGTAGAAATCGCGGGCCGTGGCTGTGGCCCACGATCAGAGTATGGGCGCCGCGGGTCTTGTTGAGCGCGCGGATCGCCCGCTCATCGTAGTCGCCGCTGGTGAGCTCGAGCACTTCGTCGCGCACCAGCCGCGGCAGATTCATGATGCGGTCGCGCCATGCGCGAATCTTGAATACTCGGTGCCGAAGAAAATAGATGCTCGAATGCCAGAGGAACTTGAGCACGAAGCCAGGATCGAGCAACGCCGACGACCAAAGGAATCGCCGCAGGGGTTGAATTCGATCGATGTGGCTCCGAATCTCTTTGAGCGGATTCATGACCTCGAGGATCCACAGGCTGCCCCAGGGAAGCGCCAGCACTTCGGTTCCGTCTCGGCGGGTTCGTGTCATCTGCGCGTAGTCGACGCGGTGAATGCGTTCGAACTGATGGCCGTGGCGGATCTGGATTCCTTCAGGGAGGTAGTACGTGTCCGATGACGTCACGAAGTGGACGCGCTCAGCAGCCTCACCCGGCGCGACATAGCGAAGGAAGAGCTCCTGCACACCGGCGAACCAGAATTCGAGATCGTGGTTTCCTGGAAGATAGGTCACCCGGTTCGTCGGCTTGTGAATGAACTCACGGAGCGCCAGGACAAACCTCGGATGTCCTTCCAGGCACTGCTGAAGCTTCGCGATTGCGATTTCTTCCGTCACCTCGGTCGGCCATTGATCTGCGATCTTCACCTTCAGTAGATCAAAGATGTCGCCGTTGAGAATCAGCTCGATGCTTCCTTCCGCACCGGCGAGTTTCTGGTAGAAGGCGAGTAGCTCGACGAAGCGGTCGTCGTGGATGAAGTCCTCGAGCGGATTCAACTGACCACGCCGGGTTCCCGTCCCGAGATGAAGGTCACTAATCACGATTCGGAGTAGAGTCACCGTCCGCCACCTCGAATTGAGGTTACGCAGAGCGGGGTGCGGTACGCCAGCTTCTTACAGGCCGCTCGACTTCAAGCTCTGGTTTTGCTCTTCGGTGAGTGGAAGGTGAAGCCCGCACTCCCGTGTTTTGCCGAGGATACGGCCGTCGCGGGGATCCATGTCCGCCGTGGTCGGAATCGTAGAATGGTGGTCACCAATCGAGCGGTACCCCTGCTCGAACATCGGATGGTAGGGGAGGTCATGACGGTCCATGTAGGTGCTCATATCCTCGCTGGTCCAGTGCAAGACGGGGTGAAGCTTGACGGTCCCGTCCTGACGATCGACTCGTCGAAGTCCGGCTCGATGCTCTGTCTGCTGGGCACGCAATCCCGCCATCCAAGCTTCCGCGCCAAGCTCACGAATCGCTCGCTGCATCGGCTCGACTTTGTTGATCTGCAGGTAGCGGTTCACTCCATCCTCGCCTTGCTCCCAGAGCTTTCCGTATAGCGCTTCCTGACGAGCGGGTGACATCTGCGCGGAGTAAAAACGGACATCGAGATTCAAGCGCCGGATCAGCGATTCGGCGAACTGATAGGTTTCGGGAAAGAGGTAGCCCGTGTCGACGCAGATGATCGGCGTTCGTGGAGCCAACCGATGCACGAGATGCAACATCACGGCCGAAGTCGCCCCAAAGCTGGTCGACGCAATGAGCTTCTCGCCGTATCGATCTGACGCCCAGTCGATGAGCTCCTCGGCGGTGGAGGCGCCCACGGCTCGATTTTCTTCATCGAGGTCGGGATCGA
>JABDJF010000403.1 GCA_013002645.1 Myxococcales bacterium | reverse complement strand
CCCGTAGTCTTTGTGGCAGACGTAGCAACTCTTGTCCCCGAACTTGTGGCTGCGCGAGTGGATGGCCGCCAAGGATTCGCTCTCGGGGTCGTTCGCGTCCTCGATCCACATGTCCATCGTGTGACAGCTTCCGCAAAATCCTTGACGCTCGGTGGCGGCGAGGCCCTCCATGTTGCCGATCATCGCGACTGTGATGGGGAGCACGCCCACACCCAGAAGCATCACGGTCTTGCCCGCTGCGTCGAGAGGCGGCCTCTTGACCAGGTAGTAGAGCATGATGCCCGCTGCCACGACGGCGCAGGCCAGAGCGATCCAAGACAGCGGCGATACGTGCATGATTCAATGAGCCCGTCGCGTCCGGCGCGCTCCGGGCCAGGTGAACATGATCCACGATCGGGTCGCCGTGCAAGTGGGAAGATCCGCTGTCTGAAGCGTTGGGGTGTCGGGCTTGCGGCAGCCCTTGCCTTGACCATCCTAGCGCCGTTTTCCCCGGCGGCTGCTCAACCTCACAGCGTGGGCGTCGAGGCCTGGGGGCAGCTCGACCCCAACATCGGGCTCATCGTCGTGGAGGCGTCGACCCGCAAATATCCATACGTCGAGGCAGAAGCGCTCGTTTGGGGCGGCGCTGGCTCGCCTCAGTACGGTCTTCGCGACAACGAATTCACCTTCGAGGCGCTGGTGGCGACCGTCAAAGTGAGGGATCCGAGGGGCATCAGCGACGCCAGGCTCGGCCGGTTCATTCTCGGAACTGGTGCGGTGCGCGCCCAGCACGTTGACGGGGGACATTTGATTCTGCGCGCGCCCTCCAAGACCCACTTCGAATTCTTTGGCGGTGTGCCGGTGGACGGCAACCTCGATGGACGAAGGTACGATTGGATTGCCGGGGGCCGCGTCTCCCAGGGGCTCGGCAAGATCGGTGTGCTCGGCGGCTCGTACTACAACCGGTACAACGCCGGTCAGCGATCCGACGAAGAAGTCGGCGTGGACTTCTCTCTTCGACCCGCAAACTGGCTCGACATGGCAGCCAAGTTCTCGTGGGAGATCGTCAATCCGGGGCTTGCCGAGGTGCTTGCGACCGTTTCATCACAAACCAACAATCGAAAGTTTCGCGCCGAGGTGTTCGCGAGCAAACGCAACGTCACTCGCTTCCTGCAGCAGACCTCACTCTTCACCGTTCTGGGTGACCCGGGCATCTTCGCGACCGGCGCCAATCTCTTCTGGCGTGCGGCGCCGAGGCTCGACTTGACGGTGGAAGGGGCGGGGCGGCAGGCCGAAGACCAATGGGGCTGGAGCGGGTACCTGCGCGGGCTCTTGCGCACCGACGGCGAAGGCAAGGGCAGCGTCCTCGGCGAGCTGCGCCGCATGCAGGTCGCCACGGCTCGTTGGACCGGTATTCGTCTGGCGTCGGTCATCCTGCTCTTCGAGGACGTTCACCAGAACGTGGGCCTGATGCCTGAAGTCGAAGTCATCATTCCCGATGATCGTAACTCGGTCACCGGAAAGGCCTGGCCCTGGGGCCGGCTCGCGCTGCGCTACCGGCACCAAAGCGGTTGGTCCTTCGCCGCGGCAGCCGAAGCGAGCGCCAACCAGGTCCAACGGCTCGATGTGCGAGGGCTGGCGCGCGTCTCTTTTCAGCGTACTTGGCACGGGAAACAATGAGGAAGGTCGTTGCCATCGCAGCCCTGATTCTGCTTGCCGCCTGGGCCGGAGCCTGCGCCAAGATGCTCGGTCTCGAGCAGGAGCGAGAATCGAATGCGTTTGAGCACCGCGCACATGTGATCGAGGGGATCAACTGCCTGGAATGCCATGGCGGTATTCAAGAGGCGGGGGACACGGGCCCCTTGCACCTTCCGACGACGGCGGACTGTGTCGAATGCCACGAAGATCCGCACGATCCCGATACCTGTTCGAACTGCCACGGGCGCGCGAGAAACCGTCGATCGGCGGAGATGGCTCGCAAGCATCTGCGGTTCTCGCATCTGACGCATAGCGAAGAAGGCGCCGGGGACTGCGTGCGATGTCACGTCAACGTCACCACCGATTCCGATTACGTTCGTACCAAGCATCCGACTTGCTTCAGCTGCCACGCCCACAAAGGGCAGTGGGACACCCGAGATTGCGGCGGCTGTCATGTCGACCTGCCCGGCGAGATGGCGCCGCCTGAAAGCCACGTCATCCACGACGGCAACTTCCTGCGCGAGCACGGCGTGCAGGCCAACGCACAGGGCGACCTCTGCACCGCCTGTCACACGCAGCGCCAATGCGCCGCGTGCCACGGCGTGACCGTGCCTACGATCCCTTCACGATTTCGTTTTGATGATCCACTACGCGATTCGATGCACCGCGCGAACTTCATCTCGGTCCACGACCAGCAGGCCGTCGCCGACCCGGCCCAGTGCATCGTCTGTCACAGCGAGCTCTTCTGCGTGGACTGCCACACGAGATTGGGAATCTCGGGCCAAAATCCGGTTCGTGGGAACCCGCATCCGCCGGGCTGGTCGGGCCCGCCCGGCTCCGCAAACAGCCACGGGCCTGCAGCGCGGCTCGACCCGCTCTCCTGCGCGAGCTGCCACGGCGGCGCCGGCGAAACCCTTTGCGTGAGTTGCCATCAGGTCGGTGGGCCGGGGGGCAATCCTCATCCACCGGGCTTCAATAGCCGTCTGAGC
>JABDJF010000390.1 GCA_013002645.1 Myxococcales bacterium | reverse complement strand
ACCGAGCGTGTCAAAATCGTGAGCGGCGTCTTCGTCCCGATGCTGCATCACCCGGTCATGCTGGCCAAGCAGCTTGCGACAATCGACGTGTTGTCCGGTGGTCGCTTCATCGCCGGGCTCGGTGTAGGTGGCCGCGAGCAGGACTACCAATCCGTCGACGCCAAGATGGGCCATCGGCTCACGCGTCTGGCCAAGAGCGTCGAGACGATGCGGAGCGTCTGGCGTGGCGAGCCCGTCGTGGAGGGCGCGCTTCCCGTGGGGCCCGCCCCGGTGCGAAAAGGAGGGCCCAAGCTTCTTGCCGGGTCGTTGATGGTCGAGTCGATCCAGGCCGCGTCAAAGTGGGCCGACGGTCTGTGTGGATTCAGCTTCGGGCCATCCGCGGCGGAGATGAATCTCCAATTCGAAGCCGCGCGTCGGGCGTGGAAAGAGCGTGACCGCCCTGCGCCCTGGCTCGGCACTGGCTTTTGGTATGCGCTCGGCCCGAACTCCCGCGAGCAGCTCGACGCGTACCTGGATCGATACTTGAACTTCATGGCGCCCGTCGCGCGCGAAAGCGTGAAGCAGATATGCATCGTCACCACGCCCCAGTCTCTCAAAGACGCCGTGCAACAAGCCGTGGACGCCGGGGCCGATGACGTCTTGCTCGTGCCGACCACGTCCGAGCCTGACGACGTCCATCGAGTGACGGACATCCTCGGTTGAAAGTCGATTATCGAGCGCAACCCGCGTGCTATAAACGCAACTTGGAGGAGGTGTGGGCATGAAAGCCATCGTCATCGCTATGTTTGTCGTGGGGGCTCTGGTCGCAGGCGCGTTCATCGCGGGGGTCAACACGGTCGCTGCCGAGGGTCCGCCCAAGAAGGCCCAATGGCAGTACCAATGCTTCGAAGCGGGAGGGGTCGCGCAGGTGACCGAACGATCGAACAAGATGGGTGAGCAAGGCTGGGAGCTCGTGACTTCCGCCGGCAGCATCAAGGGCTCGACGCTCTGGTGTTTCAAGCGCCCACTCTGGAAGCCGAAACGGTAGGGGCCCGCACAGAGGCTCGCGTCGATCGGCAAGTTGAGCTATTTCACGACGCGCTGAGAAGCTCGACGAGTTCCGCCATGTCGCTCCTTAATGACCCACAAGTCAGGCGAAACGTAGAACGCCTTCCGATTGAGTTCGACGACTACGGGTTCGATCGCTTTGGACTCTCGCGGAAGGCTCTCGTTCGCGCGTATTCGCCGATGGCCTACATCTACCGCCACTACCTCAAGGTGACGGCGTTCGGTCTCGAGAACGTTCCAGCGACGGGGCGCGGGCTCATCATCCCCAACCACTCGGGCGGTCTAGGCGCCGACGCGGCCATGATCCTCACGTCGCTGATGCTCAACGACGAAGCGCCGCGGCTCGGCCAGGGCATGGCTGAATATTTTCTGACTCGCTCGCCGTTTGCGCGACCCGCGCTGAGTAGGCTCGGCCATCTGACCGGCCTGCCGGAGCATGGCGAGCAACTGCTCAACGATGAGCGCTTGGTGCTCGTATTTCCGGAGGGTGCCCGCGGCGCCGGGAAGCTCTACAAGGATCGCTACAAGCTCGTGCGCTTTGGCACGGGGTTCATGCGGCTCGCACTCAAGACCGGCACTCCGGTCATCCCGTGCGCGTTCATCGGCGGCGAGGAGTCATTTCCCCAGATGTTCCACATCAAGTGGCTCGCGAAGCTGCTCAACGGTCCGTTCGTCCCAGTGGCGCCTCAGCTCGTTCTCTTTCCCTTGCCGGTCGCCTGTCAGGTGTACTACGGGCCTCCAATGCACTTCGAAGGGGACGGCTCGGAACCCGACCACGTCATCGAGCAGTATGTCGACGACGTTCGTCACGCGATGGAGCGGCTGATCAGCACGGGGCTCGACGCCCGCCCGCGGGCATTCATGTTCGACCGCATGCCGGACTCGGACGAGGAGCAAAAGCGATGAAGATCCTGATCACCGGAATCAGCGGCACCTTGGCGCGCGGCGTCGCATACCGGTTGGTCCGACGCGGCTACGAAGTCGTCGGCATCGATCGGCGTCCATGGCCCGACGTGCCAGAAGGCGTCGAAATGCACCAGGCTGACATTCGCAAGCGCCCTGCAGAGGACGTATTTCGAATCGCGCGCCCCGACGCGCTCATTCACATGGCGACGGTGACGCACTTCACGACGACGACCGAGGAGCGCTACCGTATCAACCTAGGCGGCACCCGGAAGCTGTTCGAGTACTGTCACGAGTACGGCGTGAAGCAGGCGGTGTTCGTCGGCCGCCACACCGTTTACGGCGCCACGCCGGATTCGCCGCTCTACCACACCGAAGACGAACCCCCGCTTGCGGGCGCGGCGTTCAAAGAGCTGGCCGACCTGGTCGCGGCGGACCTCTACGCAGGAAGCGCCCTCTGGCGATGGCCGGAGCTCAATACGGCGGTTCTCCGGCTCTGCTACTTCCTCGGTCCGAGCCGAGGCGGGACCCTCTCCGGCTTCCTCTCGAAGAGCCGCGTCCCGATGGTGATGGGCTTCGATCCGCTCTACCATCTCATGCACGAGTGGGACGCCGAAGAAGCGATCACATTGGCGGTCGAAAAACAGCTGCGCGGCGTTTTCAACGTCGCGGGCCCCGCGCCGGTGCCTCTTTCCGTCGTCTGTTCGGCGACCGGCAGGCGGGCGGTGCCGATCCCCGAGCCGCTCTACTCGAGCGTTCTCGGCCGCTTCGGCTTTCCGTACCTCCCCGACGACGCAGTCGCGCATGTGAAGTACCCCATCGTCATCGACAACAAGGCCTTCCTAGAAGCCACGGGCTTCGTGCCCCGCTACAGCGCCAAGCAGACGATGGAGGGCTTCAGGTGGAACTAGTGGTCCGCGCGCTCGTCAGAGCATCGGAGGCGGATTGACCGCGGCCTCGCAGGCATCCGCATCGAAGTCGGCAGGCGTGCATGGGACGAATGGCCCTTCGCCCTCTTCTTCGAAGAAGCTCTCGAGAGGCTCGTCGTCGTTGAGCATGTTCTCTACGTAATCTCGAAGGTTCATGTCGCCAATCTCGGTGCCCGCCCAGGCGAGCGTTCCAAAATCGGTCTGAAAGAGATTGAGCGCTTCGCCCAGGCTGAACTCCTCGAGCCCGGGAATCGTCACGCAGTGGCTACTGTTGGTCGTCCGATAGAACGGGATGTAGTACCCGAGGTTGTCGCGGCCGTCTGCGTCGTATTGGCTCCGCAGTAGAGCGATGTCGTCCCACCAAAGCTCGTGGATCGCGGCGCGGTCGAGCGAGACGTCCTCATCGAGTCCAAGGCCGTCGTCCATGAACGGAACGATCGGGTCGACCGTCATTTCGCCCTCACGGGTCCAGAATCGCTCGTAGGAGTAGAGGGAGAAGTTGTAGTCGAGCCGGAACATCGTCGCCGCCAGTCGGTCCTCGGGAAACTCGTCTGCGAGCACCTGGCTCAAGGCGCCGAAATCGTTGGCGAGCAGCTCGGGCTGCGGCGCTTTGCCGATCAAGCTCGCAGCGTCCCAGACGTCTCGCACTTCTTCATGCAACAGGAAGGATCGCGAGGTCGCTTCACGACTCGGGAACAGGGGCCCAGAGTCGTCGAGCAAGTAGCCCCTCTGCACCCCTTCGATTCCGGTTCGAAGAAAGTAGTAGTTGACGATCGCGCCAGCTCCGCCCGCGCTGCATCCGCCAACGAACATCTTGGGCACGTCGGTGAACATTTCATTCAGCATCTCGGTCATTCTGAGCACGTTGGTATGACCCTGGTGCGCGAACACTGCATCAGGCTCGATGCCGTCCGGATCTTCGTAGGTGTTGGTGATCGAGCCTGCGTAGACATCGCCCGTGCAGTACGGGACGAAGACTTTGTTCCAGTCGGCCATCGGGCTCACCGCGGGATCGTCGTTCATCAGCGGATAGATTTGGTTCACGTTGATCGTGAGACCCGCGACCTCCGCGTGACTGTTCGCGTAGTCGTCCGGAAGACCGTCCGGGTTCGCGGCGCCGCGCGCACCGCCCCCGACGCAGCTTTCGTAGTCCCAGCAGCCGCCGCCGCCCATGAAGAACACGATGACGTTGTCCGAAGTTTCCGAGAAATCCACGTAGAACGCGTACTGACTGCCGTCACTGCAGGTCGCACCCTCGGGCTCGTACTTCACCCAGGCGCCGAACTCGGGAGGTTCGAAACTGCTACTGGTACTGCTATCGCTATCGCCTCCGCAACCCGCTGCAACCAATCCCAAAGCTAGGCTAGACCCAAGAAACCATCGTTTAATCATAGCGCTAACCCTATCACCGAAATCACATCCGTCGAGCGCGACGTCGAGCTTGATGACTTTCTTCGCAGCCGATCGGCCAGATGCTAATCATCCCAACGATGGAAACTCCCAACGAGCCAAAGGGACCCTATGCCAGCCCCATCGAACCGCGGCCGGTCGAGCCCGGTTTCACCCTGACCCGAGACCGGGTCGCACTCACCGATCTGCTTTCCCGCGCCTCGGAGGCCTGGTCGAGGGACCTCGGCAGCTGGGTGCTCGCCATGCTTCTCTATGGGCTCATCGGGATGGGCGTCCCCTTCGCGCTGAGCCTGGTCTGGGGGTTGGTCAGCGCGTTCCAGCAATCGGGGTCGGACACGAGCGCGATGTTCGTCGCTGTAGATGTCATCGTGCAAGTCGTTCTCTACCTGGTCCAGTTGGTGATCTCCGGGGTCTTCACGCTCGGGCTTTGGGCGATGGCCGTGCGGGGTCTTCAGGGGCAGCGAGCGACCGTCGGCACTCTGTTCAGCCAACTCTCGAAGATCGGCAAGTACATCGTTCAGACCCTGGCGGTGTTCGTGGGAATCGCCCTGATTATTCTCCCCATCGTCGTCATCGTCTGGTTGGTCTTCGTTGGCCCGGTCGATTTGGAGACGCCGATGAGCGAGATCATGGACGACGCCGGGAGACCCTTCGGTTTGGCGAGTCTGCTGCTCCTGCCGCTCTACGTCTACATCCTCACTGGCATCACCTTTATTCAAGCAGAGCTTACGTTCAACGACGACGCGGGTCCCATTGACGCCATCATCTACTCTTGGCGGATCGCGCAGGGCAAACGTTGGCGCATCATCGGCGTCGGCGTGCTTGCGATGCTGATCTTCGCGGGCTCGGCCATGTTCTGCGGGATCGGTCTTCTGTTTGGCGCGCCCCTGGGGACCCTGCTCGTGGCCGCGCTCTACTTGGGACTTCGCAACGGCGCGGATGTGCCGCCCGCCAACACCGCGACGACCCTCGGCCGTTAGCACTGGCACGGCGCTTGCTCATCCCAGAGGTGAACCGGCTGCCTCTGTGCCAACCTGCGCCTAGCGCGTCAAAAGGATGACAAAAATGTCTCGAAATCACCTTCTCCTTGGTTTTGGCGCAGCGTTCGCGCTGGCCTTGATTGCCCAGCCCAAGCCCGCGCAAGCCTGTGGGGGGCTTTTTTGTTCCGCCGCCGCGCCGGTAAACCAGGCCGCCGAACGCATCATCTTCTCGAAGAACGCTGACCAGACGGTAACCGCGGTCGTTCAGATCCAATACGAAGGCCCGTCGGAGGAGTTCGCCTGGGTGCTCCCGGTGCCAGGGATTCCGGAGGTGAAGGTCTCATCGGACCTGGCGTTCGCCCGGCTCCAACAAGCGAGCAATCCGCAGTACACGTTCACGACGGAAGTCCAAGGCCGGTGTAAGCAACCGCGGGGCGATTCCGCGGCGAGCGGCGCCCCGACAGGCCCGAACTTCGGCACCGGCGGCTCCGGTGGCTCCGGTGGAAACGGCGGCGTCGACGTGCTCGCGTCCGGCACCGTTGGTCCCTACGACTACGTGGTCATCGAGCCCAAGGCGAGCTCGGAGAAGATCGGCGAGGTGGCGGTCGAATGGCTGACCTTGGAAGGGTATGACGTGGTTCCCCAGGGCGGAGATCCAGACGACATCGCGAACCTGCTCGGGGAGTACCTTCGAGACGCGATGAACCTGCTCGCGTTTCGGCTCACCAAGGGAAACGACACCGGCACCATTCGCCCAGTGTGGATCACTTACGAATCCGACCAACCGATGATCCCGATTCGGCCGACCGCTGTCGCGGCGAACGACGACATGGGCGTGATGGTCTGGGTTCTGGGCGAGACCCGCGCGGTTCCCGTCAACTACAAAGGGCTCGAGCTCAACCAGGCGCTCATCAACTGGCTCAACGGCGCCGGGAATTACAATCAAGTGGTGATCGCGGCGGCCAACGAAGCCGGCGGTCAGGGTTTCGTGTCGGAGCGCGCAGGCCCGAGCACGGACTATGAAGGGATTCTGGTCTTCGAGTTCGAGAGAGCCGACTGGGAGGCGCTACGGATGAGCGCGGACGTTCTCTCTGCAGCCGAGCTGGTGTCCGAGAGCAGCATCCGATTCTTGGGCTGGGATGGGTACCGAGCGCTGGTCGATCGCTCGATTCCTGACGACGTCGACGTCGATGACTTCCTGAGATGCCCCTCGTGCAACCCCTTGGCCGTCGAAGGCCTGGACAAACAGGCGTTCGTCGACGACCTCGGCGAGGAAGTCATCGAGCCGATGATCGCCACGCAGGAGCTCCTGCTTTCAAGGCCCTACGTGACCCGCTTCTATACGACGCTCTCCGCCCCCGAAATGGACCTCGACCCCCTGTTCGACTTCAACCCGGACCTGCCGGACCTCTCAAACATCCACACAGCGCGTCGGGTCATCGAGTGTCATCGGAGCGTCTACCGTTGGGAGGCCCCGTCTCGTTTCGAGCTCGAGGACGGCCGAGTCGTGCGACTCAATGCGGGCGCGCCCTGGCCCTTCCTGGTCGGCGACGAAGATGCGCCTCCGGCCAACGCACTGGTCCTGTCTCTGACGACGAGCGGCCCGGCAACCGTCGTGCAGGACAACTCCACGGCCATCGATCAGGCCCTTGCTGAGCACAACGCCACGGTTCCCTCGCCGAGTGGGTGTGGATGTGGGGTGGTGTCGCCTCGTTCGCACGCGGCGACCTGGGCCAGCTTGGGGTTGTTCGTCCTCCTGATGAGGCGTCGGCGCCGGCCGGCCTAGGTGCCCAGACCTGGAATCGAACCAGGGACACGAGGATTTTCAGTCCACTGCTCTACCAACTGAGCTATCTGGGCCCGGAAATGAGGCGCGGAGCCTAGCTGCGGATGTGGACCTGTCAAGGGTCTGAGAAAACTTGCGATCCGGTCCGCGTTCACGATTACAATGTGAAACGGATGGTGTGATCGGGATGGAGAGCTCAGTGGATGATCGGAACAGCGGGGCATTTCGCACGCTGCTTAGCGCGGGTGCGAAAGGTCCGGGACCCAAGTCCGAAGTCCTCGAAGCGCTTTCGCTGAGACCGGTCTGGTTGGCAACGTGGGAGCCGCACGCCGAGGGGTTCCGAACCCTCATCAACGCAGAGGGCGAAGAGGCCCTTGCGGTGTTTAGCTCGCAGGACGAGCTCAAGAGCGCTGCGAAGCAGTTCGATTGGCTGGAAGACGACGGGACGGTCGCGACCCACCGCTCGATTGGTGGAGACATCCTGCGCCACGCGTGGACGCGCGAATACGCCTTCGTCGTGATCGACATCGGCACGTCACACTCCTTGGAGTACGCGCGCGACGAGCTCAAGTCGATCCTTCGTGAGATGGACAGCACGGGTCCGTTCGCTACGTCGCGACCACCACCTGCTCCCGACTCGGACAAGCCCGCAGCTCGCAGCTCGTTCGCTCCGCCCGTCGAGCGGATTTCGACTCTCTACAGCATGGGTCCCGGTCAGGTCGAGAAGATCGAGCGTCTGAGCGAGCTGCCGACGCAGCCGCATGAGATTCCATTCGACAGCGAGCCACCGACCCAGCCGCGCGCAGCGCTGCAGCCAAGCCAAGCGGGGCCGAAAATCGACGAGGCGCCGACGAGGCAACGTAAGAGCTCACGCCCTGCGCACAAGCCCAAGACCGAGCCGCCGGGTCAAAACGTCGAAGAGGTGTCGGCAGACTCGGCTGCGCTGGGCGAAGGCGGAACCTACGGTGCTGCGACCATCGCTCCGACGGCAGGACAGCCGTCCGCGCCGGTTACCGCCCCGTCGGCGGCCGCGTCAGAAGATGGAACCGTGGGTGACTCCGAGGTTCCGTTGAGCTCCAGCGCCCCGAAGCTCCACTCCGACGCGCCGACGGCGCCAGCCGCTCAGCCTCTACCCTCCTTGGAGCCGCACAAGCTCAACCTACCCCCGGTCGAGCCTGTCGGACCGCCGCCCGTGGCGCCCAAGGCAAAGGCATCGACGGTACCTCCAGCGGACGGCACGGCGCCCGCCGCGAAGCCACCCGCGGTGAATCCGACACGGATCCCGGGGCCTTCGATCGGAGACGGAATCAAGTTGGTGGAGCTCAGGGACCCACCAAACGAAGACTGGCTCAAAGCCATGGCCGATGTCTTGCGGGGCTTTTTCGAAATCGAGTGGGCCTCGTACTGCGAGGTTGCGCGCAAGAACGGAGACCCGACGGCGGCTATCGGCCTCCGGATCACCGACAACTACCGGGACAACGTCTCGGCGATTATCAAGCAGCTCATCGAGAGCAGCCAAGAGCACGAGATGGAAATCGACGTACTACTGATTGACGGTCACGATATGCTTCGCAAGGCGCGTGAACGAGGTTTCGTCTTTTATCCCTGGAAGCCGAAGCCGTTTGGTCGATAGCGCATCGCGTGGGCGAGTCTAAGCCGCGCCAACCGCTGTAACAGGCGCCGTGCTAAGACACCCGCGTGCAGATCGGCGACGCACTTCCATCCATTCGACACCCGATCCCATCGGCCATAGGTCGATCTTGGGTCGAGCGCCTCTCGCAGAGTGAGTGCCCCGCGCTCACGACTCGCCGCAAGCGACGCGAAGAGCTTACCGGTGCAAGTCATGATCCGATCGTTTGGGTCGAAGCGCAGGGCGCAAACGTGGTCGACTCTGATGGCAATCGATACGTCGACCTCACCTCGGGATTTGGGGTGGCGTTCGCGGGACATCGTCATCCCGAGGTCGTCCACGCGGTCAAGCGACAGGCGGATCGGCTCTTGCACGCACTGGGCGACCTTCACCCGTCCGATGTGAAGATCACACTGCTAGAAAAGCTCTGCGCGCTGGCTCCGTGGCCGCATGCCCGCGCGATGCTCTCGCTGAGTGGTGCCGATGCAGTCACCGC
>JABDJF010000382.1 GCA_013002645.1 Myxococcales bacterium | reverse complement strand
CTCTTGGGGCGTGAGGACGCGGTGACCGATCATCTCGCGGAAGTAGCGCGTGAGGGTTGAATCCCCGGCACCCTGGCGCTCGAACTCCTTGAGCGCCTTTTCGCTTTCGACACGGGCCTTTTCGAGCTGCTCCTTGCTGGGCTCGGCGGACGGCGCCGCTTGAGCCTTAGCGGGCTTTTGAACCTCGGCCTCAGCCTTGGGCTCCACCTGCTTGGATGCCTTGGCCCTCACCTGGCTCTTTCTCGTGGTTTGTCTTGTCGCTGCCTGTCGTGCCATTTTCCCTCTTGTCTCCTGGTGGCGCCCTCAATCTGTGGCATCCCGCCTGAATGGCTGAACACTCGAAACCGCCTGGCTCTTCCATCAGGCGTGAACCGATCGTTCGAGTCGGATTGGGATGCACGCACCATGCCGGAATGCCTGGTGGCGGTGAACCCGCCCTTTGGGCGCTTGGATTTTGTCGTGGGAGTAACTCGGACTATATGGGTCCGTGGGTGAAGATGAGAAGGGGTATTCGGCGTGTTTATGCGGAAGAATTCCAGTGAGAATCGTGCTCGTGCCGAAATACTGAAATCGGTCGAGGCGCGCATGCCGCTCGCGTTGGCGACGCTCCTGGCCATGGTCGTATCGGCCGCAGCGACGGCAGCGTACGCGTGGCTCGTGGGCCCGCTCGTGCGGAGTTGGGAAGGCAATTCAGGGGCCGCAAACGCCTTGGGCACCCTGCCGAGCCCGGGTCTGAGCGTCGCCCAGATCGTTTTCTTGCTGGTGGGGCTCGGTGTGCTGAGAGCGCTCTCCGAAACGCTTCGGGCCCACCTCGCGTCCAAGCTCCAACTCAGCGTAATTCGCGAATTTCGGGGCAAATTATTGGCTCATGTATTGGCTCTGGAGCCCTCGAAGCTAGTCGCCTGGCCTCGCGGGGAGCTCGCTTCGCGGATTCAGGTCGAGGTGCACGGCGTTCGGATCTTCCTCCATTTGGGTGTCGGCCAGGGCATTCGGAGCACGTTGGTGGCTACCGCACTAGCCAGTGTTGCGCTGAGGGTGGATACTGCGCTAGCCATCCCGGGGCTTCTGGCCATGCCGTTGGCCGTCGTGCTCATCGTCGTGGCGGCCCGTCCAGCTAGAAAGCTGCAGCGCGAGCTTTTTGCCGCGGAGTCGGAAGTGGTCGCGAGCACGGGCGAGGCCGTCGACGGGGCGGCGGTGCTCAGGGCCTACGGCGCAGCCGCGTCCACGTGGCAGCACATCGATGAAGCCGCGAGACGCTCGGAGCAACGCGGGCTCGCCGCGGAGACCTGGAGCGCCGCCTCAGGGCCGATCGTGGAGCTCGCCGCCGCCCTCGGCATCGCGTTGGTCTTCGCCTTTGCGTGGTCGAGCCAAAGCACCGTCGACCTCGCCAACGCCGGCACCGTTCTGGTCGCCCTGCTCTTGATGTATCGGCCCTTGCACGGGATCGCGCAGTCGGTCTTCGGCTGGTGGTCGGGCCTAGCCTCGCTCGATCGACTCGATGAGCTCTTCAACCTGCCGGCCCAGCCGACCGAGCCCGCGGTTCCTCGCACGGAGCGTGTTCTGTCGCTCGGCTTCGATGGGCTCAGCTTCGACTACGACGGACGGTCCGTGCTTGTCGGCGCGAGCGCGTCGTTTCGAGGTGGCGAGCTCGTCGCAGTCACCGGTGAGAGCGGCGTGGGCAAGTCGACCCTGCTCGGGGTCATCGCCGGGGTGCTCCCCCCGACCGCCGGAAGCATCGCCATCGACGGCCTGCCCGCGCCCCGCGATTCGCTCATCGCAGCGGCCGCGTGGATGCCACAGAACCCGGCGCTGTTTCGCGACACGATACTCCGCAATGTGGCACTCGGCGTGAGCGAACCGGACCGCGATCGGGTAGTCGAGACCTGCCGGCGCGTCGACGCCCACGACTTCGTTTCGGCAAGGCCTCAGGGCTACGACGGGGTCTTGCACGAAGGCGGCACTGACCTATCGACCGGTCAACGGCAGCGACTCTGCCTTGCGCGTGCGCTCTACTCGGGAGCCCCCGTGTTGATCTTGGACGAGCCGAGCTCCGCGCTCGACGGCGGGCACGAGCGCGAGGTGATTGGAGTTTGCAGAGAACATACCGACGCCGGGGGACTTGTGATCGTCGCTACCCATCGCGAGGATTTCCTTCGTCATGCGGATCGCGTGCTAGAGCTGCGGGACGGGACGGTGACCGAGTGGGAACGACGAACGCCAGACGCGCTGTTGCACTAGCGACCGTCGCGGCGCTTTTCGGTGTTGTGGAAACGGCGCGTGCGACGGCCGATCCGGCGGCGATTGCCTCTGCGGTGCGCGAGCTCGATGCCGACCACGACCGCGCGACCGCCGCGGTGTATGTGCTGCAAACAGGCGGCGAGCGAGCCGCGAAGCAGATCCGCGCGGCGTGGCCGACGATTTCATTGCTCGGTCAAAAGCGCGCGGTCGGCGCTCTCACCCGCCTTGCCGTGCACCACGATGCGGCCATCGAAAGCCTCGTCGCGGCCGCTCGGGCGGACGACGCGGATCTGCGGGACAGGGCCTTTGCGGCGTTGCGGCAGCTCGGCTCTCGTGGAAGCCGCGCTTTGGCTGCGCTCGTCTCCGATCCCGCGGTGGGTGACCGCGCCGCGTCGACTCTCGCGCGCGCCGACCCAGATTTCGCGATCGCGCCCTTGCTCGAGGCGATGGGCGAGCCAGCCGGTGCCGATCGTCCCGCGCTCCGCGCGGCGCTTGGGAACGCGGCGCAACGAGCGGAGGGCGATGCCGACACCACGCTTCGCGCATGGCTGGCCGACGAACCCGGGGTGTCTGCGGTGGCAAGCGCCTCCCTAGGATTGGTCGGCTTGGAGGGGCGACGCGCGGTAATGACTTCGTTGATCGCCTATGCTGCACCGAGGTCGCAGGATTTCCCGTGGGCCTGGCGGCTGCTTCAGGCCGCGGCCGCGGCCGGCCGGAACAGCGAGATCGACCGCTGCGGGCGAAGGCAAGGCGACGGGCCCGCGGAACGGCCGCTCCGCCAGGCCGCAGTCCTTGCGAGCGCCGCGCGTGGACCTCGCGAA
>JABDJF010000350.1 GCA_013002645.1 Myxococcales bacterium | reverse complement strand
ATCTTGGTCCGAATGGTGGACGCACGTCGGCGAGCTGTTTTTCTGGTCGCTGCGCGATGGGCTGCTCGCCCTGCTGATCGCGGGTTTTGGCGGGTACGCGGTCTATGCGCGCAGGCGCGGCCTCGGCCGGTTCTTCTTCAACGCGACGTGGATCTTTTTCGTAGCGTTCATCGCTCGCAACGGCGTATTCGCGCCCGATGTGCTCGACTACAACGGCTACCTCGCGATTCCTGCCTGGCTCGCGGCTTCAGGCGTGGGTCTTCTGGTGGCCTATCTCGGCTACTACCGAGCATCTTGGGCCCCGGTGGTGCTCGCCGCGCTGCTGCTCTTCGTCATGGTGGCGCCCCCGGCTCCGTATCACCGCAGCCGACACCGCGACACCTTCACGTGGGACATCGGTCGAGAGGCGCTTCGCGCGGCGCCGCCAAATGCGATCCTCATCGTTGAACGCGACCATTGGGTTGGTCCGATGTGGTACCTCCAAGAACAGCAGGGGCTTCGCGCGGACGTGACGCTGCTGGCCCACGGTCTCGCGTCTTCAGAGTGGTTCTGGGACCATCTCTACCGACGTCACCCAGACCTTGCGCCATTCGAGCTGCGTGGCGCAGGTGGCCGAGATGCGAGGGTGCGCCGATTTCTCCGCGCCAACTCGGGCCGGCCGATTCAAGTGTCACGCCAGGCCCTGGCCGTTCGACTCGGCATGCCCAGCTGCCCAAGCGAATGGCTGCTCGACGTTCGCTCGAGATGCAGCGGCAACGCGCACGAGCCCGAGCTAGCGCGCTACGCAAGCGTCGCGCTCGCGGAGCTGGGAGAAGGTTCCCCCGGCACCGACGGTTTGATTGCTTTGGTGACGCTGGACCGCGGTCACGACCTGTACTCTCAGGGCTTTCCCCGAGCGGCGGTTTCGACGCTCTTGGCGGGGGTGCCTCGGTTCGACGGTCTCGATGAAGACAGCCTCGCGACCCTGCCGGCCCGCATCGAGCCGGCGGTCCGACCGGCGCCTCTCTACGATCCTCCGGTGGCCCTCGGGCACGCCGCGCGCAATCTCCACTATGCCGCGCGGATTGCCGAAGCTACGGGGGCCAAGCGGCTCGCGCGCTACCTCATGGAGCTCTCCGACGCGATGGGCCCGGTTGAGCCGAAGTTTGCTACCCTGCCGGCCTCTCCTGCTAACCTCTGAGCGATGCGACACCGCAGTCACGGCGACGGTTCATTTCGCGTCGACCAGTTCGCCCGATGCGGACCCGACTGCGTCTTCGAGGCGGGCGTTCTCGTTTTTCACCCGGAGAACATCGAGCTCGGCGCGAACGTCTACGTCGGACACCAGGCGATTCTCAAGGGTTACCACAACAACACCATGCGCATTGGTGACGAAACTTGGATCGGACAGCAAGCGTTCTTCCACAGCGCGGGCGGAATCGACATCGGTGCCCGCGTTGGCGTTGGCCCTGGCGTCCGGATCATCACGTCGTTCCATGGCGAAGCTGGACGCGAAGTTCCAATCCTGAGCTCGCCGGTCGAGCTCGGCCCGGTCGTGATCGAAGAAGACTGTGACCTCGGCGTGGGCGCCATCGTGCTTCCAGGCGTGCGAATCGGTAAGGGGGCCCAGATCGGAGCAGGCGCTGTGGTCGTCGAAGACGTCCCGCCCTACAGCATCGCCATCGGCGTTCCCGCAAGGGTGACTCGGGAGCGGCCGAGGTGAGCGGTCCCGAGCTGAGCGTCATCATCTTCGCCTTCAATGAAGAGGACAACATTGCGCCGGTCTTGCTCGAGCTGCGGCAGTGGCTGTCCAAGCACGAGCCTTCCTCTGAAATCGTGTTCGTCGATGACGGCTCTTCGGACGGAACCGCGACGGAAGCCTCGAAGGCGCTGGCCGGCGCACCCCATCAGCTTCTTCACCACGACAGCAACCGAGGGATCGGCGCAGCGCTCAAGACCGGGGTGGTTGCGGCCAAGGGCAGCTGGGTGACGTTTCTGCCGGCGGACGGACAGATCGCGCCCGATGCCATTGGGACTCTTCGCGATGCGGCGGCGCGAGATCGCAGCGAGGTCGTCTTCAGCGTTTATGACCACCGGGACGACGGCCTTCACCGCAAGGTACTGTCGGCCGGCGTCCGCGCGATGATCCTCCTCGTTCATGGCGTTCGCATGCAAAGCGACGGCCCCTACTTGTTTCTGCGATCCTTGTTCGACGCCGAGCAGTTGAAGCCCGACACCTTCTTTCTGAACTTCGAGTTCCCGATTCGAATTCTCGGTGCGGGCGTTCCGACGACGGTGGTGACCATCGCGTGCCGCCCGCGACGTTCGGGACAGTCGAAGTCCACGGGCCTCAAGCGAATCTATGGAGTGGCCCAAGACCTGCTCGAGCTTCGCATGCGACGCGTCAGGGAATCGCGCCGCGAAACGGCCTAGCGGCCTAGCACCGATTCGCCTTGCAGCCTGTCTCGAAGCGTCGACCTGGGAATCCCCAGAGCGCGAGCCGCGGCGGACATATTGCCGCCGTACTGCTCGAGCGTTTCACGAAGCAGACCTGCGGATGGACGGTAGGCCGACGGCTCCGCGCTTCGTCGCAGCGCGCGGTCGACCGAAGCGAGATCGATGAGCGCACCATCGCAGTCGACGGCCGCAAGCTCGAGCAGGTTTCGAAGCTCGCGCACGTTGCCCGGCCACGGATACTCGTGGAGGCGCTCGAGCGCCTCGGGCGCGATTCGACGCTCACCGACCTCGGGCTCGATGAGACCCATGAAGTGCGCAGCCAAGGGCGCGATGTCGCCCGGGCGGCTTCGGAGCGTGGGGACGTCGACGACCAAGCGATGGATTCGGTAGTAGAGGTCGGACCGGAAGCGCCCTTCGCGCACCATCGCAGCCAGGTCTGTGTGGGTGGCGCAGAGCAGGCGAACGTCGACGCGACGCCCGGACTCGCTGCCCACGCGGCGGACTTGCCAGGTCTCGAGGACGCGAAGGAGGCGCGTCTGAAGATCGGGTGCCAGCTCGGCGACTTCGTCGAGAAAAAGCGTGCCCCCGTGGGCCTGCTCGAACGCGCCACGATGGGTTTGGACCGCCCCCGTGAACGCGCCTCGCTCGTGTCCAAAGAGCTCGCTCTCGATGAGCTCGCGCGGAAGCCCGCCTCCATTGATGGGAACGAAGGGGCCCTTTCGCCGCGGGCCCCGCTCATGCAGCGCCTGGGCGACGTGCTCTTTGCCCACACCGGTCTCACCGCGAATCAGAACGGGCCATGGCAGGCTCGCAAATCGATCGACCTCGGCCATGACGGAGAGCATTGGAGTCGATTCGACGACGAGGTCCGAGGATGAGCTGCGGGCGCTGTGTCGGCGAACGACCCGAAGCTCGGTACGGCCAACTCGGAGCACGGCGCCCGGACGGAGCTCGTGTCGGCGAACGCGAAGACCATCGACCCAGGTACCGTTGGTGCTGCAGAGGTCGCGGACCGAAACGCTCTGCTCTGAAGGCTCGATTCGGCAGTGGTAGTGACTGACGGCCCTGTCCGACAAAGCGATTGCGTTGTCGGGGGCTCCGCCAATCGAGAGCGGCTCGTCACCGACGTGGAAGGCGCGCGCTGCTGCCCCGTGACCCCCGATGAGCGATAGACGAGCAGACTCGGCGCTGCGACCGCGAAGGAGCTCGGTGGCCCCTCGCTCGATCGGAACCGTTTCGGCCTTGAGACGAGTCACCGCGTAGCCGGCGCCGACGGCAAGCCGCTGCCCGATGGGCATGACCGAACGGGCCCCGAGGCCGGGTGTCTTGTCCAGGTCGTAGACGAAAACGGTGCCCCCTCGAGCCTGAAAGAGCTTTGCCCGCGGAGGCACCGCGGCGGCATGGATGACGATGTCGCAGTCCGGGTGCGAGCCGAGCTCGAGCGCTGAAACCCCGAGGGGAAAAGACCGGATGCGCCGCCCGGCGCGACTGAGACAAAGCGTGTCGCCCAAAGCCACGACACCGATATCGACCGGCGCCGCTGGCGGTTGCGTAGATCCCGGTCGACCCTAAGCTCCGCTCACCTTGGTCGACGCACTCCGAGAAACCTCGCTCACCGACGAGCACCGTGCCCTTGGCGCCCGGCTCGTTCCCTTCGCCGGCTGGCTCATGCCCGTCCAGTACGCGGGCATCAAGAAAGAACACGAGGCGGTTCGGAGCCGGGCGGGCCTCTTTGACGTGTCCCACATGGGCGAAATTCTCGTGGAAGGGCCCCAGGCCGTCGCCGCGGTCGATCGACTGGTCACCAACGATGTCTCGAAGCTCGAGGCCGGCCGAGCGCTCTATACCACCTGCTGCAACGAGGCCGGCTACATCCTGGATGACCTAATCGTTTATCGTTTGGAGGCGGAAAAGGTCCTCATCGTCTGCAACGCATCGAACCGCGACAAGATAGTCGCTCACTTCGCGAAGAACCTGGACCTTGGGACCCCCTGGAACGATGTCTCGGACGCCTGGGCCCTCCTAGCTCTGCAGGGGCCGAAGGCCGTTGCCATCATGAATGACCTCGGCGCCCCATCCGAGGTGCTCGACCTCCCCTATTTCCACGTAACCCGCTCGAGCTTGGCCGGCGTCGAGCTCTGGGTCGCCCGAACCGGGTACACCGGCGAAGATGGCTTCGAGCTCTTCTGCGCGAGCGATGATGCGGTCAGCCTTTGGCGTGCCGTGCTCGAGGCCGGAGAGTCTCACGGCGTGGCCCCGATGGGACTGGGGGCGCGCGATACCCTTCGGCTCGAAGCGCGCCTCGCGCTCTACGGCAACGACATCAGCGAACAGACCCATCCCTTCGAAGCGGGCCTCGGCTGGGTGGTCAAGCTCGATGCAAGCGACTTCATCGGACGAGACTCGCTCCGCGCGATCAAAGCCGCGGGCCTCGAGCGAAAGCTCATCGGATTCGAGATGACGGGACGCGGGATAGCCCGGCATGGCTACCCGATCGTGGCCGAAGGAAAGCGGGTCGGAGAGGTCACCAGCGGCTCTCCAGGTCCGACGGTTGGACGCAATATCGGTCTCGGCTATGTGCCTTTGGCCCTGGCCAAGGTCGGGACCGGCCTGGGAATCGAGATCCGTGGCAAGGTCGTCGACGCCGTGGTAGTGACCACCCCGTTTTACAAGAGGTGATGACAGTGACGTACCCAAGGGACCTCCAGTACACCCGCGACCACGAATGGGCGCGCATCGAGGACGACGTGATTCGCGTCGGAATCACGTCGTACGCGGTCGAACAGCTCGG
>JABDJF010000294.1 GCA_013002645.1 Myxococcales bacterium | reverse complement strand
GGGTGCCGCAAGTAGGATGGGACTATTTTGCAGTGCTTGTGTGATATGGCTGACGGCATTCTGGCTGAGCGTGGTATCCGCATCGATATAGAATACTGGGAAAACCATGCCCAGTTCTTTGGCTTTCGCTTCTGCTTCATTGAGGGCGTTGACTTTCGAAGGTTCACGGATGTTCAAACAGTGCACTCCAGTGAACTGCTCCTTGACGATCTCTACGGTATTGTCGGTGCATCCATTGCAGGCGACGATGAGGTGATCGACGCCTTGCTGATCAACGATACTGTTCAGGCAGTCGGCGATGACTGCTGATTCGTTGTGAGCAGGAACAATGACGGTAGCCACGAGTGATATCCCTATTAGTGCGTTTTGTGCGTACGGCGCCCCCATTCAGCGACGCGGGCGATCACGATGGGTCGAGAACCCCTTCGGACGTGAGGGCGTTCTCGATCTCCTGAGCAATGATGCGTGCCCCTAGCGGGTTGAAGTGCCTGTCCGGAAGGTAGATGGAACCCCCAGCGGCGGCGCGCTCCATCGCGTCGAGGGGGTCGATGGCGATCACTCCTCGCTCTTTTGCCCAACCGAGGAGTCTTCTTTGCGGGAGCCGCGAATCCTCGAAAAACGCCGCCCCCTCCGGTGTCTCCCCATAAAGCAGCTCCGTCATCTGCCTGAAGCTCTCTGTGGTCTGGGGGCTCGAGGGTAGTATGACCAGAATCAGCGGAATACCGTCTGCACGTACGTCGGCCTCGAGCGCGTTCAGAAGCGCTTCTGTGACTCCCCAGCTCCTCGCGAGGAATTCGTCGTCGTACCAAGAGTGCAACGTATTGGTTAGCTTACGCTGGTATCCGAGCGTCGCCAGCAGACGGGCCATCGTGGGATTAGCGATGGCCAGGCTCTGCAGCCGGTCATGGAAAAAGATGTAGGTATGGAGTTGTCCGAGGCTCCACGATTCTCGCCGTGCGGGCTCCTCCTCTGGCAGCGCGCTCTCTAGCACTAGCTCGCCGTTCTCGAGGCGGAAGCATGGATGTGTCTCCCACGTGCTGTAGCAAACGTTGTTCTCGAGGTCGTTGCCGATGAAGAACATCAAGATCACCGCGTCCGGATCGAGCTCGTCAGCCCAGCGCTGATATAGCAACCACTGCTGGGCGGTGCCGTAGCCCGGTGTGCCGGCGTTGACGACTTCATACAGGGGCTGTGCAGAATCAGTCTCTCGCAACCGAGCTTCCAGCACGGCGGCGGTAGTCTCCGAGGCCCCAATGCCGGTTCCGAACGTCATCGAGTCGCCGAGCATGAAGATGCGGCGCATCCCGGGCGGCTTGGGAACCTCGACCGCAGGACTTCGGAAACCCTGGTGCGAGATCTCGATGTGCGACACCGTCCGATGACCGCGAGAGACGCAGCGTGCCGAGTGACCAGGCGAGAGCCGCCAGCCCAGCTCTGCGTCGCGGTCGCTATACTTGCATCCGCCATACTGCGGGTAGACCAAACGGAATCCCACCTCGAACACAACGGTAAGCAGCAGTAGCGTTAAGCCGAGCGTCACGACCCGGAAGCCCCAGGTCTTCAGTCGTGTCTTCCCCATGTCCGACGGTAGTCTAACTTGGAAGCTTACGCCGTCCACTTTTGAGATTCCTTCCATGTCCGCCTTGCGGAGCAACCTTCGCGTCTACGTGCACGGCTCCAACAGGCCCGCAGCGAGAAGATCGTCTGCGGCAGCGCGCACAACGTCGAAATCGATGCCCGACCTCGCGGAAATCTCCAAAAGCGAATGCTGCGTGTCCGAAAAACTCAAGATCCACAGCATTGCGTGCTCCCGCTTTTTCGGTTGAGTTCCACCAGTCGAGCCGTAGAGGCCCCGCTTTCCAAGCTGAGGCTCGCAATGCGGTGCTGTGTTTCGGTAGCTAACATTGCCTTCGAGGACCGTGACCACCCGCTCGAGCACTCGGAGCGATTCTTCGAGGTAATCCGGCTGCACGAAATCTAGGTTATCGGCTGATGAATGGTACTGCTCGTACTCGCCGTTGGGCGTTCGCGTCAGTCGTCCAACTGGTGCGGCGATGCCTGGCGAGTTGAACTGTCGTTCGTCGTAACCGTACGGAGAAAAATCGCGCAGCTTCGTAGCCACCCCTTGCTCCGCCAAAACGAACTCCACCACTCGGTCGATCTCCTCGGCGCCGGTACGAGTTCGCTTGTAGTGAAATGGCCCCGCATCCCCCAAGAGGACCGCCACGAGGCCTGCGTGAATCTTGGGTACAACCGCCTGGTTACGGCTCAACCAGCTGATCGATCCGATCGTTCCAGGCGCCCATACGAATCGGTAGGTCAAGCGTGGCTGGCGCTCTCGCAGTCGACTCGCCAGCTCGGCCAGCACGGCGTTGCCGGAAAGGTTGTCGTTGCACAGCGAGGGATGGCAGACGTGATTGAAGAACAAAACCTCGCGGTCGGTCGCGCCCGGTATGACCGTCTCTCCGTACGTGAGGCTCCCGTTGGTGAGGCTCGACCGGATGCACACGCGGAAAGGCCCGGCCTTGAAGCGGTCGAGATCGCGGTGGGCCAGGCAAAAGCCCCAGTTGTCCTTGTAATAGCTAGTGCGGTAAGGGATCCAATCGGGGTGGTCGGGCAGCGTGTGCAAATGCGTCTTGAGCTCGTCCCAAGTGCAGACTTTGTCGACTGGAACGCTGTAGCTGACCACGTGCAGATTGTGATTTGCGAAGTCGATCAGGCGGTTGCCGTCGGCATCGTCGATGAACGCTTCCTCGATGTTCCACTCTCTCGGAACGGTCCAGTCAAATACCTGCGTGCCCGAAGGGACCTCGTGAATCTGCAGCGGAACGCGCTGACTGATGCGTTCGAGCGTCTGGCGAACGCCGTTGCCTGTGATGCTCCGGCAAATGGGATAGAGCTCTTCAATGAGCTCGTACATGCGCCTTCCTGCATTGGCTTCGCTCACTCCAACCCCCGAAAACACTCGAGCTCCCCGCGATCCACGTCTGGGTAAGTCGCGTCGCGCTGGTTGATGGCGGTCGGCTCGAGCGGCCATTGGATACCGAAAGCTGGATCATTCCAACGCAGCCCGCCGGTCACACCCGGCTGATAGAAGTCGGTCATCTGGTACCAGACCTCCGTATCCGGCTCGAGTGTCTGAAAGCCGTGCGCAAAGCCAGGCGGGATGTAGAGGGCGCGGCGGTTCGCCGCGGT